>JANTFW010000010.1 GCA_024763245.1 Flavobacteriaceae bacterium
ATCCCAAAAATTAAAGGCTTATAAAGCCATAATGGGTTATACCATTCAGAAAGAACTCAGTCAAAAAGAGAATGAATAATATACCAACATACGAACAAGCACTTACAAATCCTATTTTTAAAATTATTACCCAAGCATCTACAGCACTACAAATGGATAGTTATGTGATTGGTGGCTATGTTCGAGATTTTTTCTTACAAAGAGAATCAGCAACAGATATAGATATTGTAACTGTAGGAAGTGGAATTGAACTCGCTAACAAGGTAGCATCACTACTACCGTTTAAACCAAAAGTTCAAGTCTTTAAGACTTATGGTACAGCTATGTTGCGTTATGAAAATTTAGAAATAGAATTTGTTGGAGCTAGAAAAGAATCCTATACCAAAAATAGTAGAAATCCAGCAGTAAAACCCGGTAGTTTAGAAGACGATCAGAATAGACGTGATTTTACCATTAATGCGATGGCATTAAGCCTTCAGGAAAAACATTTTGGGAGTCTCCTAGATCCCTTTAATGGGATGAGCGATTTAGAGCAAAAGATTATCAAAACCCCATTAGATCCGGAAATAACCTTTTCCGACGATCCGCTTAGAATGTTACGTGCTGTACGTTTTGCATCACAATTAGGTTTTAGAATTGATATGGAATCTTTTGCTGCCATTCGTAAAAATGCCGATCGAATCAACATTATTACCAAAGAACGTATTCTTACGGAACTCCATAAAATAATAGCTAGCCATAAGCCCTCTGTAGGCTTTTTATTATTGGATAAAGCCGGTTTATTACTTCATTTTCTACCGGAATTAACCGCTTTAAAAGGTGTTGATGAAATAGAAGGAGAAACCCATAAAGATAACTTTTATCACACCTTAGAGGTTGTGGATAATATCGCTAAAAAAACGGATAATCTCTGGTTACGCTGGGCAGCATTATTACACGATATTGGGAAAGCACCTACTAAACGATTTAATAAAAAAATTGGTTGGACCTTTCACGGTCATGAGTTTAAAGGAGGCAAAATGGTCTACCAACTTTTTAAAAGGCTAAAAATGCCATTGAATGACAAAATGAAATTTGTTCAAAAAATGGTTGTCATGAGCTCCAGACCAATTGCCATTGTTGGTGAAGTGACCGATTCTGCCGTGCGACGTCTATTATTTGATGCCGGTGAACATATCGATGATTTGATGATACTTTGTGAAGCCGACATTACGACAAAAAATAGTAAACGCTACAAAAAATATGTCAATAATTTTAAAATTGTACGAAAAAAAATAATCGAAGTAGAAGAACGAGATCATATTAGAAACTTTCAACCACCAATTACCGGAGAACTAATTATGAAAACTTTTGACCTTAGCCCTTCTCGTGAAATTGGCATCCTAAAAGAGAAAATAAAGGAGGCCATTTTAGATGGAAAAATTTTAAACACCTATGAAGACAGCTACCGATATATGCTGCTAGAAGCGGAAAAAATGGGATTGAAACAACAGAAATAAAAAAACCCACCTTACTAAAAGTGGGTTTTTAATACGTAATTCTTTTTACTATTAAATATCTTCAAAATTTACGTCTGTAAAATTTTCAGTATCTGATTTTTCTTTATTCTCAACATCAGAAGGTTTTACAAAGTCTTTTTGATGACGTTCAGAGATGACTTCGTCACCCTTTTCTTTCAAGATGAAGTCTGTCGCTCGGTTTAAATGTTCACTAAATTCAGTAAAATCTTCTTTGTATAAAAATATTTTATGTTTTTTAAAATGGAAAGAACCATCTTCATTAGTGAATTTTTTACTTTCGGTAATGGTTAAATAATAATCACCTGCTTTGGTCTCTCTTACATCAAAAAAGTAAGTTCGTCTACCTGCTCGCATTATTTGAGAAAAAATCTCTTCTTGTTCCTGAAATTTGCTTTCGCTCATAATCTACTTTAATTAAATTAATTATATGGTTTTTTCATTACTTCAGCAAATCTATAAAAATAATTTATTATGCCACACACGAATTATGTATTATCTTTTTCTAAAAGTTGTTTAGAAAAGAGTTCTTTATAATAGCCATCCTTATTAATTAACTCATTATGAGATCCTTGCTGGGTTATTACGCCGTCTTCCAGTACAATTATTTTATCTGCATTTTGGATTGTTGATATACGATGACTAATAACAATTCGTGTAGCATTTACAGCTTGTTTATTGAGATTTTCTACAATTTTGGATTCTGTTTTAGTATCTATAGCACTTAAACTGTCATCTAAGACTAAAATTTTAGGGTTTTTGAGTAACGCCCTTGCTATAGCCAATCTTTGTTTTTGTCCACCGGACAGAGTTACTCCACGTTCTCCTAACACTGTTTGATAGCCATTTTTAAAACCCATTACCGTTTTATGAAAAGCTACTTTTTTACAAACATCAATTAACTCTTGGTCTGTTGCCTTTTCATTCCCAATTCGTAAATTATCGGCAATACTATCCGAAAAAAGGAAAGTATCTTGAGGAACCACACCTATTTGTCTTCGTAAGTCAACTAAATTAAATTCCTTTATCGGTATTCCATCAATTTCAATAGTTCCCGAATCAACATCATACAAGCGAGTTAATAACGAATTAATGGTCGATTTTCCAGAACCCGTTTTGCCAATGATTGCAAGTATCTTTCCTTTATCAACCGTAAAACTAACCCCTTTTAATGCTTGAATATTTGTATCTTGATAGGTAAAAAAGACCCTATTAAAATGTATATTTCCGGCTATATGATATGGCGTCTCGGAATAATTAACAATTTCGCTTTTTTCGCGTAAGAACGCATTGATTCTTTTTTGAGAAGCTTCAGCTTGTTGCACCATTGCCGTAACCCATCCCAAAACAGCAACCGGCCATGTAAGCATATTGACATATAAAATAAATTCGGCGATAACACCTAATGGAATTTCTCCGTTTATATAACGTAAACCACCTATATAAATAACCAAAATATTACTAATTCCTATCAATAAAATCATCAAAGGAAAAAATAAGGCTTGAGTTTGATAAAGATTTATATTTTTTTCTTTGTTCTGGTCGGCTAATTCCGCAAATTCATCCTGAATAATATTTTCAAGGGCATAGGCCTTTAATACCCCTATACCCGAAAACATTTCTTGTGTAAAAGCAGTTAGCTTTGATAGATTTTCTTGTACGATTCTACTACGAGTATTAATGATTTTACTCAACACAAAAATAGCTATTGACAAAACGGGTAAAGGTAATAAAGTATAAATGGCTAGTGTTTTATCTATTTGAAACATTTTGGTAATCGTTACCGAAAACAGTACTATCATATTCAAAGAATACATAACTGCAGGACCTAAATACATGCGAACTTTATTAACGTCTTCGGTAATTCTATTCATCAAATCACCGGTTCTATTCTTCTTGTAAAAAGATAAAGACAGTTGTTGGTATTGCCGGTATATTTCATTTTTTAAATCGAACTCTATTAAACGAGACATTACAATAATAGTTTGGCGCATTAAAAAAGTAAAGCCTCCTGAAGCTAAAGCTAATCCAATAATCCACAGAATGTTATGCCATAAATCGGCTTTTACAACGTCTAAATCTGTAAGAGTACCATTTTTATATGCATCTACGCTATTTAGAGAGTTTCGTACGTACTGAGGAACTTTTACTGCTAAATATTTCGAAAAAATAGTAATGATAACTCCCGCTAGTAAACGGAATTTATATTTAATAAAGTACTTATTAAGATGTGCTAGCTCTTTCAACAGAAAAGATCTTTTATAGTTTGGTATGCAAACACAAATAAAGGGATTTAATTACAATTATGACCTACCTAAGCCGTAAAAATATTTTAAAAATAATGAATAACAGGTAGCTATTAGAGGCTAAATTATTCTCAAAATCTACTCGTGAATCGTAGCAAAAACACTATCTTTGCCCACTTATTATAATAAGTTCTTTTTATGATTAACCGAAGACATATTCGAATCAAAGTAATGCAATCAGCATACGCACTTCTCAGTGCAGAAAACGATCAATTAGATAATCAAGAAAAATACCTGATTCAAAGTATAAATCGTTTACACGAATTGTATATCCTTCAATTACAGGCAGTTATTGCTGTTTATGACTTAGCCAAACAACGTTTTGACACAGCTAAAAAAAGTTATATCACAAAAAATTCCGTCAAAAACTCAAGTCCTAATTTCATCAATAACCGGGTCTTGCATCAACTCGTTAACAGCCCCTATTTTACCAGTCTATCAGAAGACAAAAAGCGTTTTCCTTGGTCGGATCATATTGAAATTATAGAAATGATTTGGCAAAAAATTCAGGATAGTAAGTATTTTGAGCCCTATTTAAGTATTCCTGATCCCAGTTACAAAGATGATAAGAAATTCTTGCTCGATATTTACAAAAAAGTTATTGCTCCAAATGAGCAACTTTATGACTTTTATGAAGACGAAGTGATTAGTTGGGCGGATGATATTCCTTTTGTAAACACTTGGATTCTCAACAACCTTCTCAACCGACAAAAAAATGTAGAATTTAATCCTGATGTTCTTTATAAAGACCCTGAGGATAAGAATTTTGCCCTACAACTTTTTAGAAAAACGGTTTTAAATTTTGCTACCTACGAAAAAGATATTGATCGATACACACCCAATTGGGATAGTAATCGTATTACTAAAATTGATAAACTATTAATGGTAATGTCCATTGTAGAATTTTTTCATTTTCCTTCCATCCCAACTAAAGTAAGTATTAACGAATATATTGAAATTGCTAAGGATTACGCGACCGATAAAAGTAGTTATTTTATTAATGGTGTATTGGATAAGATATTATCAGAATATCAAAAAGAAGGAAAAATTCAAAAAATTGGACGTGGCCTCTTGTAATTACTAATATTTGTTACCTTTGTTATCCTTTAAAACATATATTTTAATCTTTAAAACTTTAAACAAATGAAAAAACTTAGTATTATACTAATAAGCCTTATTAGTATGAGTGTTATTTCTTGCAAGGACAATGCAGCAAAAAAAGTAGATGACAGTAATTTAGACAAAGCTAAAGAGGCTAATGCAAGAGCTAAGGCTGGTCTACCGGAAATGACTTTTGTCTCCAAAGAATACGATTTTGGAACCATTAACGAAGGTGATGAAATAGACGCTGTGTTTGAATTTACAAATACCGGTAAGAGTGATTTAATTATTACACGAGCAAAAGCATCTTGTGGTTGTACTGTACCTGAATGGCCAAGAGATAAAGCGATTAAACCGGGTGAAAAAAGTGAAATTAAAGCCCATTTCCGTTCTAAAGGGAAACGTAATAAACAAAACAAATCTATTACACTTACCACCAACACAGCAAGTGGAAAAGAAGTGGTTTATCTAAAAGGTTATGTAACGCCAGATCCCAACTCTCCTGTAAAAAAACACTTAAAATCGGGTAGTCCAAGACCTCAAATTAAACCCACAATTAAAAAATAATACCATCAAATTATGGATCAAATTCTCAATAATGCTATGCCTTTTTTACTACTTTTTGTAGTGCTGTACTTTTTTATGATTCGTCCCCAATTAAAACGTCAAAAAGCAGAACGCCAGTTTCAAGCCGATGTAAAGAAGGGGAGTAAAGTGGTTATGACTAGTGGTATTCACGGTAAAATTGTCGACACTAATGAAACAGATGGTACCGTAACTATAGAAACGCAAGCAGGAAAAATTAAATTTGAAAAATCTGCTATTTCTATGGAAATGACTAAGCGACATCAAAAAAACACAGCGACTAAAAATTAGTATTTATGAAATAATTTTATAAAAATTAAAAAAGGTGTGTTTCTTTACACACCTTTTTCTGCTTTATATTTTTCGTTACTTTTGTAAAAAACAATACATGAATGCCAAAAAGAAAATAGCTAGTATTAAATCAAATAAAAAAATTAAGATTTTTTTACTATTTCTACTACTATCTTCTATCTTCTGGTTATTTTCTACCCTATCCGATACTTATTCATATCTTACAAGTTTTAGTGTTTCCTACCCTGATATACCACAAGATCTCATTTTCCAAAAAGATCCCGTTTCTCAAGTCTCGGCACAAATAGAAGCTACAGGATTTACCATCTTAGGACATAAATTATCCCCAAAAAACTTGGAGTTATCATTTAGTAAATTTAAACATGCTAAAGGAACAATCTACTACTTTTTACCTGAGCATAATATCCCTAACTTACAGAAACAACTCAGCGATAGTAAAATTATTCGATTTGTCCAAGACACCATCACACTGGATTTAGGTAAACTAAAAACTAAAAAAATACCGATAATTCCTGTTGTAAACTTAGTCTTTAAACCGGGGTTTAAACTTCGTGAAGCTATAGCATTATCTACTGACAGCATTCAGATAACCGGAACAGAAAAACTAATTGACAGTATACAGGAGATTAAAACAAAACCTATTGAACTTGTCGATATTGAAAAGGATTTTTCAAAAGAAGTTGAACTTCAATTGGATCACCTTAAACTTACACTGCAAAACACCCCAATAATACTGTCCGGTAAAGTGGATAAATTTACTGAAGGAACCCTAGAGATTCCTATTCAGATTAGTCATTTGCCAAAAGGAGTTCAAATGGAAATATTTCCAAAAACAACTTTGATTACTTACGAAGTAAGCTTTGCCGATTATGCAAAAGTAAATACGACAAGTTTTACCGTATCTTGTGTGTACCCTAATGACACCGTCAAGGAAGAGAATTCAATACCTATCCAATTAGTTAAAAAACCCGATTTTATAACTACATACAGCCTTCAAAACCAATCGGTTAATTATCTAATTAAAAAATGAAACGTGTATTACAAATCTTGATTTACAAAGTAAAAAGCGTCGATAAATTCCATTATTTACCGCATTAAAACTAAAAAATTAGACCCATGAAGATTATAGGATTGACCGGTGGTATTGGAAGCGGTAAAACCCGTGTTCTACAATTATTTATAGATAAAGGGGTACCGGTTTATATAGCCGATGTTGAAGCAAAAAAATTAATGCAATCCAATCCTGAAATCAAAAAAAATATTCAAGCAGAATTTGGTAAAAAAAGTTATAACAAAGGGAAATTAAACACAGCCTATCTCGCCGAAATTGTATTTCAAGATAAACAGAAATTACGTAGATTAAATAGCATAGTACATCCTGTGGTGTATCAAGATTTTCTACAATTTGTTTCGCGACAAAAAGCCCCTTTTATCATCTATGAGAATGCAATTTTATTTGAAAATGGAAGTAATAAATGGTGTGATTATATTATTACCGTAACGGCTCCTCTAGGTACAAGAGTACAACGTGTCATTGCTAGAGACAAAGTGACAGCCAAACAAGTACAAGACAGAATAGTAAATCAATGGGATGATTCCAAAAAAATACAAGCATCCGATTTTGTGATAGTAAATATAGACTGGAACGCCACTAAAGATAAAGTGGAAGCCTTGTACAGCCAATTACTGGAGTTATCCAATCTATAATTTTTTTGCAATACCACAAGAAATTCGTATCTCGTCTTTCCCAATTTTTAAAAAAACAATAAAAAATTAGCATTTTTTTCTTAATTTATCGTTAATAGCACAGTTTTTGTGTTAATTTAATCTTAATCCAATAAATCAGATACTTAAAAAACAGTATTTTTGAATAATGCGAAAATCTACCTTTATACTTATCATCTCATTGATGAGCTTTGCGCTAATCGGGATTATTGTTGTACAAATATCTTGGATAAGAAACTCTATTCAAATTAGAGAAAAACAATTCTCCAGAGAGGTATTTGCAGCACTGGATAATGTCTCGGAGAATATTCAAAATAGAGAATTAAAACACATCTATAAAAAAATAAAAGGGGTAAGTAAGGATTTAAAATTAGCTTCGGAAGCAGAAATCTCTAAGATTATCTATGAACAAATAGATACTACTAATAATGAAAAATTTATTTATCAACGCACCTTATTAGAACAAAAATATAAAGTACCTACCGATTTGTTTAAAGAGGATAGCATTACCTTTAAACGAACCTATAGTAAAAAAGATGTCTTTATTAGTAAACATTATGTTAATGAAAAGGATATTGAATCGTATATCCCGGATGAACATTATCAACAATTCTCTGAATTGACTTCTCTTGACAGGGAAAATATTAAAGATTGGCTTTATAGTAAAATTAAGAGAACGCCCATAAACATGCGTGTCAGCACACGTGAAATAAACGAAAAACTTCGTCGTCAATTTATCAATAGAGGTATTAATACTCCTTTTAAATTTGCCCTTTATGATAGAGGAATGCTTACCTCTGTAAAATCGGGTTACTTTAAAATAAAGAAAGGAAAAAGTTATCCGATTCCATTTTTCTCAGACAACGAAGGAAACAGTGATTACACTCTATATGTAAACTTTCCAGAGAAACACACCTATATATTGTCTAGTATTTCAAAGAATTTGATATTATCTAGTGTATTTATACTTATGATAATTGGCATTTTTGGCACCACTCTGTATCAACTGAGAAAACAAAAACAAATTGCCGCCATAAAAACGGACTTTATCAATAATATGACCCACGAGTTTAAAACACCTATTGCAACTATAAACCTGGCATTAGATGCTATAAAAAACCCTCAAATAATCAATGATAAAGACAAAGTACTCTCGTATATTAAAATGATAAGAGAAGAAAACAAACGTATGCATGCTCAAGTTGAAACCGTATTACGTATTTCTAAACTCGACAAAAATCAATTGGATGTCAGTAAAGAAGTTTTAGATATTCAGGAGGTATTAGACGATGCCATTTCTCATATACAACTATTAATTGACGACAAAGGGGGGGCTTTAAAACTACGTCTGGAAGCGATTCAAACCGAAGTATTAGGAAATGCCTTCCATTTAACCAATGTGTTGGTTAACGTTTTAGACAATGCCATCAAATATTCCAATAAAACACCTAATATAGAAGTGTTTACAGAAAATATTTCTAATGCTATTTTAATACATATTAGCGATAACGGAATAGGGATGAGTAAAAGTGCCCTTAAACATATTTTTGATAAATTTTACAGGGAAGAAGTAGGTAACATCCATAATATTAAAGGGCATGGATTGGGCTTATCTTATGTCAAAAAAATTATAGAACTACACCAAGGAAAGGTTAGTGTAGTAAGCGAAAAAGGTAAAGGAAGTACCTTTACCATAAAATTACCAGTGATTTAATCAAATAATATAAAACGATATAAAACTAAGAATTATGAGCAACAAAAGAATTTTATTAGTAGAAGACGATCCTAATTTTGGAAATGTCTTAAGAGATTATTTAAGTCTTAACAATTTTCAAGTAACCCTTGCCAAAGATGGTCTAGAAGGCTTTGTTTTTTTTAAGAATAATGAATACGATTTGTGTATTCTTGACGTAATGATGCCTCGAAAAGATGGGTTTTCATTAGCCCAAGATATTCGTAAGACCAACACGCAAATACCCATCATCTTTCTAAGTGCCAAAACGATGAAAGAAGATGTGTTAAAAGGCTATCAAGTGGGTGCTGATGACTATTTGACAAAACCCTTTGACTCTGAAGTATTGTTATACAAAATCAAAGCAATTTTCCAACGTAAAGAGAACGAAACAGGAAAAACAGATGAAACTTTCGAATTTACAATTGGTGATTTCTTTTTGAATTCAAAATTGAGACAATTGGTATATAAAGGAGGTGAACCTCAAAAATTATCACCCAAAGAGAATAAACTTCTTAAAATGTTGGTACAACATAAAAACGATTTGATGCCAAGAGAACTGGCATTGACAAAAATATGGCGTGACGACAATTACTTTACTTCTAGAAGTATGGATGTGTATATTGCCAAACTTCGTAAATATTTAAGTAAAGATACTAATGTAGAGATCGTCAATATTCATGGCGAAGGCTTTCGGTTAGTGGTAAAAGAGTAAATCATAAATCCAGTTTCTGTAAGATTTATCTACAATGCGGAACAATCTTAGATAGAACTACAGTTTAAAAGCTCCATCTAAATCTCAAAAACAAGGTATTGAACATATTCTCTATAGTGTCATTTTGTTGCCCATAAAATAATTGTGAGGTTATGTCCATATCCCAATTTTGAGAAATAGAGTACGAGAGTTGAGGCATCATAAAAACGCCCTTTAAATCTATAGCATACATACTGGAGAAAGTGCCACTTAATGCTGGTGTAAAAGCCTTGGATGCTTGTATAAAACCGGACCAACGATTAGGCATTAAATGCTTAGGATCCAATTGAAAACCGGCAAATTGATTGGGGTTAAAAAGAGTAGCATCTTTTACCCCATTTTCATTAAATAAAGATGATACATTAATGGAAACGCCATTTTTAAAATAATAATCAAGTGCTACAGAGGCTACCAAAGTGGAGTTATCCTCTCTATTTTTAGGCATAAAATAACTGACTTCTCCTTTAAAGCCTAGGGTACTAATCGCCCCTTCCCATCCTATTCCTAAGGTATAATCCGTTTGATATTTTGCTAACAACACCTGAAAATCGTAAGAAAAACTGCTAAAATTATATTTTAATGCTACTGTATTTTCATCCCATGAATCAGTATAATTTATGGCCGTTTCTATACTGTTACTCCCTGAGGTAAAATATTGGATTCTAAGTGCGTCCGATCCGGAGTGCTCTTCATAATCATAATCAAAAAAGTTATACGTGTTAAACAAATCGTTAGGATTCCAAACCAGAGTTTTACCCCAATTAACACGTTGTCTTCCGGCGGTTACTCTCCATCTATCCGTACGGTAATCTATATTTAATCGATCTATTTTAGACAGCATTACTAAAGCAGGTTTATCTACTAGTACCCAATTTAGATCTATACTTTGCGTATCTGCTACTAAATCGGCATAATTGGGATTAATTTGAACCGAGTTGCCCCAAAAAATACGATTACGAATTTCAATAGATGCTGTAAATTGAGGATTGAGATAGCATTTAAAATTTAACCTATTGTGTAACAAATTATCCGTAACAATATATTGTAAATCTTGAAAAGAATTGGTGTTTAAGTATTTAATATAACCGGAAAAACTACTATGCTCTTGCCACCAAGATTGTTTTTCTTGTGCATGTCCTTTATAGGGCAGATTGAGATAAAAAAATAGCACACAGAATAACAGAAACTTATTCCTTATCCATTCTTTGTTTGGCGAAATTTGTTGTCCTCGTTTCATATCTTAATTAGTTGACTTTAACATCGTCAATAATTTTCCCATCTTCTAGGGTAATAATTCTATGTGCACGGTCTATAACACGTTGATCGTGTGTAGAAAACACAAAAGTAGTTCCCTCCGTTTTATTAAGATGCTCCATAATATCCAACAAATCTCCGGTAGATTTAGAATCAAGATTTGCCGTGGGCTCATCGGCCAAAATAAACTTGGGTTTAGAAGCCAATGCTCTGGCCACAGCAACTCGTTGTTGCTGTCCTCCACTCATTTGAGTAGGGCGTTTTTCCATTTGATTTTCTAAACCTACAGATTTTAATAAATCGGTTACCCTTTTATTAATTTCATCTTCGGCCATACCTTGCAACAACATAATAAAGCCTACATTTTCTCTTGCATTTAACACCGGAATTAAATTATAGGATTGAAAAACAAAACCAATGGAATGCAATCTAAAGTTAATTAAATCATTTTCTTTTAGCTCTTCGATGGGAGTTTGATCAATAATCACCTTTCCGGAAGTCGGTGCATCTAAGCCTCCTATTATATTTAATAAAGTGGTTTTTCCCGAACCCGAAGGGCCTACAATGGCCGTAAATTCTCCCTTTGAAATTTCAAGAGACACCTTATTTACAGCACGAACTTCGTTCTCTTGTCCTTGATTGTATATTTTATAAAGCTCTTGTGTTTGAATTACTTTCATCATTCAAAAATTAAATTTATATTAATTGGCCTTAACCGCTTCTGCCGGTTTTAATTTAAGCGCCCTTCTTGCCGGAAAAATAGCAGAAAAAACAGCTACAACAAGTGTCATAAAGGTAATCGTAAAATACATGTTCAAAGGCAAATAGGTATAGACTCTGGAACCTATACCTAAACTCTCCAAACCTTGTGAAATCGACGCTAAATCAATACCATGTATTCCAAAATAATAAATACTCCAATACGATAGTAAGATCCCTATAGGGGCTGCAATTAATACTAGAAAAATAGTTTCTAATACGATCATTACAAAAACCTTTCTTTTATTCATCCCTACAGATAATAACATACCCAGCTCATGTTTTCGTTCTAAAATAGCCATTAACATCGTGTTGATAATACCAAAAGCAAGTGCCAAGAGTACAATACCCATAAAAATATAGATAAAACTACTCATCGTTTGTTGGGCATAGCCTAGCTCCGGTGCTATTTGTGCCCATGTGTCGATCTTATTTGGAGTATTTATTTTCTGCTTAACCATTTCGGTATCATCAATTTTATGACACAAAATCGCTATCTCGTGAATTCCCCCATTTAACCCGGTAAGTTGTGCTAGATCTTGGTATTTTACAAAAATGGTTCCTTGATCAAATACACTACTAGCGGATTTAAAAATACCTTCGACTCTAAAACTGACAGCAATAGTGTTATTATCCATATCCTGAAAATTTAAGACTACTTTGGCGTGTTCTTTTACTCCTAATTTATGCGCTAATTTTGCACCGATCAGCATCGGATTTCTCTTTAGCTTATTTAAATAGGTACCGGCTATTAGTTTCTGTGAAATTTTGGTAACCTCTTTTTCTTGACTAGGGAATATGCCTAATATCTTAACGCCATAACTCCCTTTAGAAGTAGCTGCCATACCATTTATTACCAAACGTTCTGAGTAAGCCTTAATTCTAGTAATAGTGTCTAACTGTTTGTTTAATTCATATCTATTGACAATCGTATCATTTTTATTATAATCTTCTTCAAATTTTGGATGATGTATCTGTAAATGTGATAAATACGTATCAATGGCACCACTCATCCGTTGTTCGTTTAGGCCTAAGGTCATCGCCATAATAAAGAGACCTGACCATATCCCAAGAATAACAGAAATCATAACTACACTGCTTCTTAGTTTATTACGCCAAACGTTTCGCCAAGCTATTTTTACTAATACCATATCATTATTTATTAGAATTAACTTCGCATAGCTGCGATGGGTTTTATTTTTTTAATTATATATATCGGATACAAAGAGACTACCAATGCAATACTAAAGATGAGAAGTGCATGTGCCAAAGGCAGATCAGCTTGAATATAAAACGGATCAATGGCACTAAAACCATAATTTTCCATCATCTTTGCCTGATCACCGGGAAATTGGAAGGGATAATAGTGTTTCCACAACATTATCGGATAGGCTAAAATAACACCTAAGCCTACACCTGTTAAGGATAGAATAATAGTTTCTATAAAAACTAACAGTTGTAATTGTTTCTTTTTCATGCCAATAGCAACCAATACACCAAACTCATATTGTCGCTCTTGAGTCATCATTAAAACAGTTCCAAAAATACCAAAAATAAGAATCATATATAATATGGCTATCATTAACATACCCCCTACGTTATCGGCTAAAATAGTCTGCTGTAACTCCGGCATCATCTGTTCCCAGTTTAACACCTCATAAGTACTCGTATCCAATTTTTTTTGAATCTCCTTTTGTACTTTGTGTAAACGGGCATTATCATTTTTATCAATAACCAAACTAGTTACCATACCGGTTGCACTAAATAAATCTTGAGCCGCTTGTAAGGACATCAGTACCGTCAATTTGTTAAGTGTAGGGTTTTTTAAATCTACAATTCCAGCTACTTTAAATTTTCCAGATGCCAACATACCGTGATACCCCTGACCCATAAAAACAATCGTATCATTAACTCCCACTTTAAAATAAGAGGCTATACCTTTTCCTATAACCATATCACCGGAGTTCTTAAAAAGACTTCCTGCGATAAGTTTTCCTTGTAAATCTTGGATTTTTTGTTCCTCTTCTACAACAATCCCATTAATACTCACTGCCTTAGTCAGCTCACCAACAGACAGTAATCCGAAATTCTCTAATCTTGGTAGAATAGCCGAAACGCCTTTGGTATTTTTAATTTTTGCTGTAAAATCTTTATCATTAGAAATGGCATTATCTATAGAACGCTCATCCCAGTAGCCTTTCCCATGAATTTGAATATAACCGGTATAAGACCCCACTACATTATCTATCATGTGTTTGTACATCCCTAATTGCATAGATCGCATCAATAATGCTAAAAAAACAGCAATTAGTACTGAAAGTATTGTAATAAGACTACGCTTCTTATTCCGCCAAATATTTCTCCAAGCTAACTTTAACAACATCGTTTAATGAATTCGATTCATATAATTGCTGGTAAAATACGAATTGGGAATTTCAATATTGAATTTCCAAACCGTATAGGTTATGACTGTTTCTTGCCCCTCTTTATCCTGTGGAATAACCCTTAATACCGATGGTAGAACTTTGTCTCCAAAATGCTTTACCTTAGAGGCAATCATTTGATTTACCAAAAAACCATCTTCATCATAATAATCTACTTGGAGCTGCATATATTCTTTTTTATCAATCCAAATAATTATTTTGCCCCAAACCACTGCAGCATTTTCTTTGGGAGTCAATTCAATTTTCCAGCAAGTTAATCCCTCTTTTTCCTCTTCCCCAATTATTTTTTGACTGTAATCTTCTACAATAGAAGACATTTTTACCATATCATCATTGGTCAAATCCGTTCCCATCCAATTTTGCATCATCATAGAAGGTGGAAATTTTATTTTTCTATCAATAGTAGGCATATAATTCCACACCTCTTTGTCGCGCATTAAAAAAACGGTTCCTCTTTCTTTAGCCGGACTTGTTACCACAGATACTGAATAGTTCGTGCCTTTTGACCACGCTTTCATCTTCATCTGTTTGCTCCATTTTGGTCTGATAATATCGATCGTAAATTCGGCATAAGAAGTATTTCCTCTAAACTTTTTATCGGCTTTTTGAATAATTTCAGCAGCTGTTTGTCCAAAAAGCATTGGAAAACTAAACAGCAAAAAAACAGCAGCCCACAGGTTAATTTTTTGTTTAGGCATTTTTAGTATATTTAGTAATTATCATTTCTTGTAATTCCTCTAACGGATAGCGATCTCCAAAAATCATAAACTGAATGCTAATCCCATCGGTTAAAGCCCCTAAGAGTAGAGCTTCTTTTTTAGGATTATCACTCCCCAGTAAAGTAAACACCCGCTCTAGCTGTTCTATCAACCTGTTATAAATTGACATAACTGTATTATGAACAGAGGGAATGGCACTAACTTGTACAGCCAGAGAAAGGGTTAAGCGCCATAGTTCCTTTTGCTCTTTTAACATCAGGAAATAGGCTTGAACCAAACTTTTAAAAATCTCTTTAGGAGGTAATTCTTTCATCTGCATCAGCAAATCGTCACCGGCATTCGTTGCTTCTTTAAACCCCATTACGACCACCTCATTCAAGAGCTGTTCTTTACTATCAAAATAGGTATATAAGGAACCTTTAGAGAGTTTTGCTTTATCTGCAATCTCTTTCATTGACGTATGATAATAGCCTTTTTCACTAAATAGACTTAAAGATGCCAGTAGTATTTGATTTTTTCTACTACCCTTTAGCATTTCTAATTGTGCTTTTGTTCTAGGACTCATAATTTACGACTGAACGGTCGGTCAAAAATAGAAAAAAAACAATACATTGACAATTTTTTCCTACTAAAAAAGGTTTGAATTGGCAACCAATACTAGATGTAAGCTTTCTTGGATAGAAAGTCTTTACATTATTGAATAGAAATACTCACAAGACGAATACTGTAGCCAACGGCGACTTAGAAGTTAGTTAAACTTGTTTGTAATGCTTCAATTTTAGCTAAAGCTTCTGCCTCTTTTTTACGCTCTATAGCCACCACTTGCTCCGGTGCATTATTGACAAAACGCTCGTTAGCTAATTTAGCTTGAACCGATTTTAAAAAGCCCTGAGTATAAGCCAATTCTTCTTGTAACTTAGTTTTCTCGGCTTCTGTATCAATAATTTCATTTAAGGGAATAAAATATTCATTTGTCTTTACCCTAAAACTTACAGCAGCTTCTACTTTTTGAGAAACATAGGTCAATGATTTGATATTTCCCATTTTTAGTATTACCGAATCAAAAGCATCGGTAAATCTTGCAGCATTTATCACAGCAAGATCGATGGTGTTTTTAAAGGAAATATTTTTATTTTTTCTGATTGTTCTAATGTTAGACACAATATCTTTTACATACTCGAAATCATTAATATATTTTAAATCATAGGCTTTCTGTTTGGGGTATAAGGAAACAATTAGTGCCTCATCCGGTGTTCTTTCTTTTATTAATTGCCAAATCTCTTCTGTAATAAAAGGCATAAAAGGATGTAATACTTTCATATTATTTTCAAAGAATCGGATACTAGCCTTATAGGTCTGCACATCAACAGGCTCACCAAAAGCAGGTTTGACCATTTCTAAATACCAAGAAGAAAAATCGTCCCAAAGTAACTTATAAATCGTCATTAAGGCTTCACTCAAACGATATTGTTCAAAGGATTTCTCAATACCTTCCAACGCCTGATTGAATCTAGCTTCATACCATTCAATGGCTTTTTTAGCCGCTTCCGGTTGGGCAATACCTTCCTTAACGTCCCATCCTTTAACTAAACGGAATCCATTCCATATTTTATTAGCAAATCCTCTACCTTGTTGACACAGTTCTTCTTCAAACAACAGATCATTTCCTGCTGCAGAGGCAAGCAACAAACCGGTTCGAACACCATCTGCGCCATATTCTTCCATCAACTTAATAGGATCGGGTGAATTCCCCAATGATTTAGACATTTTACGGCGTTGTTTATCCCTTACAATTCCGGTAAAGTAAACATTAGAAAAGGGTTTGGCATCACGAAATTCATAGCCTGCAAAAATCATACGCGCCACCCAGAAAAAAATAATATCCGGACCTGTTACCAAATCATTAGTAGGATAGTAATAGTTTATATCTTTATTATCCGGATTTCGAATACCATCAAAGACAGATATAGGCCACAACCAAGAAGAGAACCAAGTATCGAGTACATCGTTCTCTTGGCGTAAGTCTTGGATAATTAGCTTAGTATTACCTGATTTTTTTTGAGCTAAATGTAAGGCTTCCTCTTTGGTTTTAGCAATAACAAAATCGGTAACGCCCTCTCCGTAATAATAAGCAGGAATTTGTTGTCCCCACCACAGCTGACGGGAAATATTCCAATCTCTAATGTTTTCCAACCAATGATTATAGGTGTTTACATAATGTTTGGGGAAGAAATTTATAGCCCCTTCATTTACGGCTTTAATAGCCGGTTTAACTATATCTTCCATTTTTAAAAACCATTGGGCAGAAATCTTGGGTTCAATAACCGCTTTAGTACGCTCTGAGACTCCTACCTTGTTAGTATAATCTTCTATTCTATTTACAAATCCTTTTTCTTGCAATTCGCCTACTATGGCTTTTCTTACCTCGAAGCGATCTTGTCCTTCATAATGCAATCCAAAAGAATTTAAAGTAGCATCATCATTAAAAATATCGATAACTTCCAGATTGTGCTTTTCTCCTATCGTTTTATCGTTGGGATCATGAGCAGGTGTAATTTTAAGACAGCCGGTACCAAACTCCATATCGACATAGTCATCTTCAATAATCGGAATAACTCTGTCCACAATAGGAACAACTACTCGCTTCCCTTTTAGATGAGAAAAACGGGTATCATTTGGATTAATACATACTGCAGTATCCCCTAAAATGGTTTCGGGTCTTGTGGTAGCAATAGTAATAAAGGCATCACTATTTTCAATTTTATAATTCAAATAATAGAGCTTACCCTGTTTTTCAACATATTCCACCTCTTCATCCGAGAGTGTGGTTTTGGCTTCCGGATCCCAATTTACCATTCGGTAACCTCTATAAATTAAACCCTTGTTATACAAATTAATAAAGGTATCAATAACCGATTCACTTAAATCATCATCTAAGGTAAACTTTGTTCGCTGCCAATCACAAGAAGCACCTAATTTTTTTAATTGTTCTAAAATAACACCACCGTGTTTATGGGTCCAATCCCAAGCATGTTTCATAAATTCATCACGTGACAGATCGGATTTAGCAATACCCTCTGCTGCTAGTTTAGCAACCACCTTTGCCTCTGTGGCAATAGAAGCGTGATCTGTACCCGGTACCCAGCACGCATTAAACCCTTTAAGTCTTGCTCTACGAATTAGCACATCTTGTATCGTATTATTCAACATATGTCCCATATGCAAAATACCGGTTACATTTGGAGGTGGAATTACAATCGTATATGGATCTTTATCATTAGGTTCCGAATGAAAATAATTATGTTCCATCCAGTAGCTATACCACTTTGATTCAATTTTGTTGGGTAAATATTTTGTCGGTATTTGCATTTTGGTATTATTTTTGTCATCTATAGTTTGCAAAAGTACAATTATAAGTACAATATAAAAACTTGTATTAATTTTTTGATAACATAAATAATTAGTTAATTTTACACACATATTAAAGACACCCATTATGAAAAATCTATTACTAGTAACCTTTGTAAGCTTACTTGGCTTTACAATGCAAGCACAGGATGGTGCTGATAATGCAGCGAAGCAAACAGACCCCAATGCGCCGATAATGCAATTTGAAAAAGAAACTATTGATTACGGTAACATAGAAAAAGGAAGTGACGGTAAACGAATTTTTAAATTTACCAATACCGGAAAATCACCACTTAAGATAGAAAAAGTTAAATCTTCTTGTGGTTGTACCATTCCAAGTTATCCTAAAGAGGATATTATGCCCGGAGAATCTAATGTTATAGAGGTAAGTTATAATACCAACCGCATTGGTCGATTTAGTAAGTCCGTTTCTATTTATACGAATGCTGCAGTACCACGAACCGTTATTCGTATTAAAGGAAATGTAATAAATCCCAATGCTCCAGCACCTATTCAAAAACAAAAAAGCATTTTATCTACTGATAATTAACTGCTAAAAAGAAATCTATTTACATAAGAGCTGTTGTTTTATCAATGGCTCTTTTTTTATGCAAAATTAGGGGATAAATTACGGGTTATTTAGTACCTTCGTTTTTTTAAATTTTTTAAAATAATGAACACTATTCGCAAGATCTTAATCATAGGAGCAGGCCGCTCTGCTTCCTCCTTAATAAAGTATTTATTAGATAAATCTGAAAGTGAAAACTTACAAATTATCCTTAGTGATATTTCTTTAGAATCCGCACAAGAGAAAATCGGGAATCATCCAAATGGGCGGGCACTAAAACTGAATATTTTTGATGAAGTGGCTAGAAAAGAAGCTATTAAACAAGCAGACATTGTCGTATCTATGTTACCAGCTCGTTTTCATCTTGGAGTGGCAAAAGATTGTCTTGCCTTTGGAAAAAATATGGTTACGGCCTCCTATGTTTCGAAAGAACTTCGAGAACTTGACGAAGCGGTTAAAAGTAAAAACCTGGTGTTTATGAACGAAATAGGGCTTGATCCTGGAATTGATCATATGAGTGCCATGCAAATTATAGATCGTATCCGTGATAATGGAGGTAAATTATTACTCTTTGAATCATTTACCGGAGGTTTGGTAGCTCCTGAAAGTGATGACAATTTGTGGCACTACAAATTTACTTGGAATCCTAGAAACGTGGTTGTTGCCGGTCAAGGAAGTGCCGCAAAATTTATTCAAGAAGGAAAATACAAATACATTCCCTATCAAAAATTATTTAGACGAACAGAAATTTTATCCATTGATGGGTATGGTAAATTTGAAGCGCTTGCCAATAGAGATTCTTTGAGTTATCGGGAAGAATACAATTTACAGGATATCTTGACCTTGTATCGTGGGACCATCCGTAGAGTGGGCTTCTCTAAAGCTTGGAACATTTTTGTTCAATTGGGTATGACTGATGATTCTTATACTATGGAAGGAAGTGAAACAATGTCTTTTAGAGAATTTACAAACTCATTCTTACCCTATCATCCCTTTGATTCGGTTGAGCTAAAATTACGATCGTATTTAAAAATTGACCAAGACGATATTCTATGGGAAAAATTAGAAGAATTAGACATCTTCAATCCAAATAAAATTGTGGGATTAAAAAATGCTACACCGGCACAAATCTTACAAAAAATATTAATGAATGAGTGGACTTTAAAAGAGGATGATAAAGATATGATTGTCATGCTACATAAATTTGGCTATGAGTATAAAGGCGAAAAAAAACAAATTGAAAGTAGCACTGTGGTCATTGGAGAAGACCAAACCTTTACCGCTATGGCAAAAACAGTGGGTTTACCCGTAGCTATTGCTACTCTAAAAATATTAAATGGTGATATAAAAACACCGGGTGTACAAATACCTACAAGCAAAGAGGTTTATGAACCAATATTGAACGAATTAGCTGACAATGGTATTATCTTTACGGAAAAAAAAGTACCTTACTTGGGATATAATCCGGATACCATTAACGGTTAAAAATCTAAATAGTCTATTCGTAAAGGAAGCGTAGTATCTGACAACAAACGTTGTAAGGTGCTAGTCTCTTTATTGGAATAAAATAGGTAGGTGGGAGTTAGTGATTCCGGATGGAGTAAATCGTGTTGTTGTAGAATGTTTTGAATCTGTTTGGACACCGCATACCCCGAATCGATAATCTTAATATCAGTTCCAATGATTTTTCTAATTTGAGGAATTAAATACGGATAATGCGTACAACCTAATATTAAATAATCTATCTGTTTCTTTAGCATAGGATTCAAATAGCTTTGCAACAGTGCGTACAGCTCATCCGATTCTATTTTATTGTCCTCAATAAGTTCTACTAATCCGGTACCTTGTTGTTCAATAATAGAAACACCCTTAGCAAACCGAGTGGAGGTTTTCGCAAAAAGTTCACTACTAAGTGTTCCTCTAGTCGCCAATATACCAACAGATTTTGTTTGTGTTTGAAGTGCTGCCGGCTTTATAGCGGGTTCAATACCAATAAAAGGCACATTATATTTTGCCCGTAAATGTGATATCGCATTAGTAGTTGCCGTATTACAAGCCACTACAATCATCTTGGCATTCCTGTTGAGTAAAAACTCCGAATTCTTTTCGCTAAGTGCAATTATAGCCTCTTTGGAGCGTATGCCATAAGGCGCATTACTACTATCGGCAAGATAAATAGTATTTTCATAGGGTAATAGTTGCACCATTTCTTTCCAGATAGAGGTTCCTCCTACTCCGGAATCAAAAAAGCCGATAGGATGTTCTTTTTGTGACATAAACTACAAAAATAAAAAAAACCGCTCGGGTTTATGAGCGGTTTTCTATTTTTTATAAAAACTATTTTTTATTGAATTCCTAATTTGGCTTTTACATCCGGTAACAAATCTTTACCTTTTGCTACTACTAAAGTATTAGCATTCAGCACATAATCAAAACCTTGAGCTGCAGCAACATCTTCAATAGCTTTCATCGCTTTTTCAATAATGGGTTTTAAGCCATCATTTTGTTGTTTTTGCAAATCTTTCATCGCCTCTGCTTTGTACTGCTCAATTTTTTGAGAGTCTTCCTGTACTTCTTTGGTTCTTTCGGCATTAGTAGCTTCTGTTTGTGTTTTAAACTCAGCATTGTATTTTTCAAATTTAGCTTTCAGTTCGGCTTGTTTTGCATTAACCTCATCGTCATAGGTTTTACCTAATTTTTCTAATTTGGATTGCAACGCTTGACTTTCGGGCATAGCAGCAATAAGCTGTTCGGTATTGATATGTGCCACTTTAGATTGTGCAGTGACAGTATTGAATCCTAAGGTGAAAATAGTAATTACTAAAAGTGTTTTAATTGCGTTCATTTTATTCTTATTTTAATTAATGTTTATTTTTCTTGTTGCTTTTGTTCTTCTAATTGTTTTTCTTCTCTTGCTTTCTGTTCAGCCGCTCTTTTTTCGGCTATCTTTTTTTTGGCTGCTTCGCGTTCTTCCAGTTTTTTCTTTCTAGCGGCCTCAATAGCTTTTTTTTGTTCTTCTCTTTTTTTGGCTCTTTCTGCTTTTTGAGCTTCTATTTTATCTTGCAATTCTTTCTTTTTTGCGGCTCTTTCTTCAAGCTTTTTCTGCAATTCAGGATTAGGTTGTTTGGCCTGTTCTTGCTTTGCTTTTATAGCGGCTTGTTTTTTATTTCTTTTTTCAACTACCTGCTTTTGTTTTTCATTTCTGGTAATGCTCTTTAATACTAAATCGCTAATATCATATTTATCATTGGTATAAAGCATTATTAAATCACTAGATTTATCTAATACAAAATCGTATTTACGCTTTTTGGCAATGTCTTGAATTGCATTGTAAATTTGATCTTGAACCGGTTTAACCAATTGCTTTCGTAGTTTAAACAAATCACCTTCTGTGCCAAAGTATTTATTTTGTGTTTTTTTTAACTCTTCGGTTTTAATGGCAATATCTTCTTCTCTTTCTTCAATAAGATCTTTTGTTAAAAGTGCTTTTTCATTACTTAAATCTGTTTTAAGCACCTCTAATTCCCGTTGTTCCTTAGCTATTTTTTCTTGCCATTTTTGAACTTTTGTTTGTAACTGAGAGGAGGCTTCTTGATAATCGGGCACATTCTCAAGAATATACTCCATATCAATATAGGCAACACGTTGTGGTTTTTGTGCAAAAATATTTGAAACAAATAATATGCTAATCCATACTAAAAAAACTTTTTTTGCCATAACATTACTTTTTAAGTTAAAAAAAACAGTACCAAATATAATAAACTTTACAAAGATAACACATTCATTAGAATTGTTGACCGATAATAAAATGAGTTTGCCAACCCGATTTTTCTGTTGCTCCTGGCAATTTATCAAATCCGTGAGCAAAATCAATTCCTAATAAACCAAATGCAGGCATAAAAATACGAACTCCTGCTCCGGCAGCACGTTTCAAGAAAAATGGATTAAAATTATCAAATTTATTATATGAATTTCCAGCCTCTAGAAATCCTGTGACATAGATAGATGCCGAGGGTTTAAGTGTTATAGGATATCTTGCTTCAACGGTAAATTTATTATACATAGTTCCCCCATTAGCACGATCTGAAAGACCTCCATTTTCATAACCACGCAAGCCTATGGTTTCACTTCCATCAAAACGATATTGTGATAAGCCATCACCTCCAACAATATAGCGTTCAAAAGGAGAATAGCCAATATCTTTATTATAATATCCAAGAATACCAAATTCGGCATTTGTCATCAGTACTACTTTGTCAAATAAAGGAGTGTACCACTTGGCCTTAAAGGTGGTTTTGTAATACTCTAACCACTTGTATTTTTCACTATCTTCCATGGTACTGTAATCCTTATCGTTTAAGAGTGAAAAAGGCGGTGTAAATTTAAAACCTAAACTTATATCGGAGCCTTTTGTTGGGAATATAGGGTTAGGCCCCGCAGAGTTTCTGGCAAGCACCACATTGTACGAAGCATTATTTGAAGCACCATCAGAAAAGGATAGACTAGAAATGGCTCTGTAGTTACTCAATTCATAGCGTTGAAAACTGATAGATTGGGTAAGTTGGAAATAGTTATCCGGCCATTTTAAACGTTCGCCCAGACCTAATGAGGCTCCCCAAATATTTAATCCCTGATCCTTATTAACATCATAATTAGAAGTATAACCAAACTGTCTGGAATTATAAACCGAAATAGATAATGATTTTGGTTTTTTACCTCCTAACCAAGGTTCTGTAAAGGAAAAACTATACGTACTGTAGAATTTACTTTTTTGCAAACGTAAAGAAAGTGCTTGTCCGTCACCCATTGGCAAGGGTTTATAGGCCGATTTTTTAAATAAATCTTTAATGGCAAAGTTGTTAAAGGACAAACCTAAAGTTCCAATAAAGGAATTCCCGCCATAACCTCCTTGTAATTCTATTTGACTGGAGCCTTTTTCGGCTACTGAATAGGCAATATCGACCGTTTTGTCAATCTGATTGGGTTGAACATCGGGTACAATATTTTCTGCATCAAAAAAGCCAAGTTGACTAATTTCACGAATAGAACGAATGATATCTTCTTTACTAAACAAATTTCCCGGTTTAGTATATAACTCTCTATATATTACGTGGTCATTAGTTCTGGTATTGCCTGAAACACTTACATTTCTAATTGTTGCCGGATCATCTTCGTAAATACGAATCTCTACATCTATGGAATCATTCATTACTTTGGTTTCAACAGGGGTTACATTGGCAAATAGATATCCTCTGTTAAGATATAGGGACTGTAAATCTTCGGAATCGGGTGTGCCATCGCCACTAACTCTTTCTTTAAGAACTTTAGAATTATAGACATCGCCTTTTTCTAATCGTAAAAATTTTTGAAGTTGTGTATCCGAATACACCGTATTTCCAATAAAAGCTATATTACCAAAATAATATTTTTTCCCTTCAGAAAGGCTAATATCCAAATCTATGGTATTATCATCGTTCCAAACAATTTTTTTATCAGTAATAATAGCATCTCTATAGCCTTTTTCGCTATACACATCTATAATTTTGTTCAAATCATCTTTATAATCGGAGGCTACATATTTAGATCGTTTCCAAAATCTACCAAACTTTTTTTGTTTGGTATTCTTCATTTTTTTACGTAATTTTTTATCACTCAATTCACTATTTCCAACAATATTAATCTTGTTTATCTTGATACGTTCTCCTTTATCAATATATATTAATACATCTACGGTATTAGGTTTTTTACCTTTTCTCGTTTTAATATCGACTGCCGTTTTTAGATAACCGTCTTTTTTATATTTATTTTTATAGAAATTTTTGGTCGTAATAATTAAATTTTCCGTAACCATATCACCGGTTTTGATGCTGGCTTCATCAGTTAGTGTTCTCGCCTTTGCTTTTCCCAGATTTGGAAAAAGAATTTTATCTATTTGCGGTAATTCCGTAATCTCAAACTCTAGATATGCCGTATTGCCATCTAACTTGACCAAAAAAACATCTACCTTACTAAATTGGTCGGTTTCATAAAGTCTTTTTATTGCGCTTGTCAATTTATCACCGGGTAATTTAATGGAAGCCCCTTTTGTCAATCCGGAATGTACTTTTACAGCTTGCTCACTAAATTTATGGAGCCCTTTGATTGTAAAATCACCCAAAATATATTCTTTTCCACTTTCAAAAGCGAGGCTATCCTTATTAATTACAGGTGTTTCTTGTGCATGTACCAAAAATCCGATAAATACTGAAAATAATGCTGTAATAAAAACTTTTTTTATACTACTCATTGGTTTGAATTTGTTCACTGGTTTTACCATATCGTCGTTCTCTTTGTTGATAGACCTTTATCGCGTTAAAGAAATCTTCTTTTTTAAAATCGGGCCACAGCGTACTGGTAAAATATAATTCGGCATACGCTATTTGCCATAATAAAAAATTACTGATTCGTTTTTCGCCACTTGTACGTATCAAAAAATCAACGTCAGGCAAAGAAAATGTATATAAATGATTATTTATAGTTTTTTCGTCAATATTTTCAATTTTAAGTTCATTATTAACAACTTTTTTAGAAATACTTTTGACCGCATTAACGATTTCAACTCTGGAACCGTAACTTAATGCCAGATTTAGAATCATTCTAGTGTTGGTTGACGTCTTTAAAATTACTTCATTTAATTCTTTTTGTGCCTTTGTCGGTAAGTTTTTTAAATCGCCAATTGCACGTAATTGAATATCATTGTCTTGAAGCGATTTTAATTCCTTTTTTAAGGAGGTTGCTAACAAACTCATCAAGGTATCTACTTCTTTTTTTGGTCGTGACCAATTTTCCGTAGAAAAAGCAAAAAGAGTCAATACTTTTACGCCTATTTCGGCAGCGGCTTCTATGGTTTCTCTCACAGATTGAACCCCATTTTTATGACCAAAAACTCTATATTTTCCTTTCTTTTTTGCCCACCTTCCGTTACCGTCCATAATGACAGCAACATGATTAGGAATCGTATTCTTTGTTAATGGTGTACTTTTCATATCAATATCTTGGACTTACAGCACAGGCAGGTCTTCCAAACGAGTAGGTCAAGGAAACGCCTGTAAAAAAATACCAATCCTTAGTCTTTGGATTTCCAAACCTTAAACTGGCTATGTTTTCATTATTATAATCTAAATCATCCTCAAAAGTATAACGAGCTTTTAGCTCTAATCCATAGCTAAAACTTCTCGTGATTTTAGATTTATATCCAATTCCAAAAGGTATTGAATAGGCTACTTTTCCGGCATAATTATACGATCCATCCGTTTCACTGGTAACGGTATGATAATAAAAACCGGAAAATTCAACTAATATATATGGGGTTGACGTGTCGTATGAAGAAGTGATATCAAAATCGAGATAATTAAATTCCAACCCCATAGCAAACTCATAAATCGTATTAGAAAAATAGAATCCTCTTTGCTGTCTTACGATATTAGAGGCATTAGCATCATTATCGGCAATAGGAAAAACACTGAGTGTAGTACGTAAAGACAAGCGTTGATTAAGATTTCTTTTATATAATAAACTACCGCCTACTCTATTAGGAGCAATGAAGGTTTCGTTTCCAATATCTCCACTGTAATTAGTTCCTCCCACAAAAAAGCCAATCTCATGGAGAAATTGTGCTCTTGAAGACGTGACAAAAAGCAGTCCAATACTAAGTAAAAAATATTTAAACATATCTCATTTCGGTTTGCAAATGTATAGAATTCTTTTAGAATCTATGGCATTACTAAAACAAGGCTTTTCCTATTTTATTGCTTTAATAGAAACAGAATCCTCCGAAGGATAACAAGTAATGGTATAAATTGAGCAATTTTTGGGAAATATTAGAACTAAATTGTAAGTTTGCGGCAAGAATTCAGCCATTTATGTTAGAAAAACTTCAAATAGTTCGTCAACGCTTCGACGAGGTTTCCGATTTAATTATTCAACCTGATATTATCTCAGA
Source organism: Flavobacteriaceae bacterium (assembly GCA_024763245.1). Lineage (GTDB taxonomy): Bacteria > Bacteroidota > Bacteroidia > Flavobacteriales > Flavobacteriaceae > DQTL01. Next base: position 27,166 of record JANTFW010000010.1, read on the forward strand.
CCAAAAACGTTATGTTCAAATCAATAAAGAATATAAAGATTTGACAAAGGTTTTAAAAAAAGCAGATGAATATGAATCTCTATTACACTCCATTACCGAGGCCAAAGATATTATTAAAAACGAATCGGATCCGGAAATGCTTGAAATGGCTAAAATGGAACTTAGCGATGCCGAAACGAGAATTCCCATTTTGGAAGAAGAAATAAAAATGATGTTAATTCCTAAAGATCCTGAAGATGCCAAGAATGTTATGGTAGAGATTCGAGCAGGCACCGGCGGTGACGAAGCCAGTATTTTTGCCGGAGATTTATATAGAATGTACACGAAATTTTGCGCTTCACAAGGATGGAAAACCGAGCTGGTTGATATGAGTGAGGGAACCTCCGGAGGTTTTAAAGAAGTTATATTTAGCATTAGTGGCAATGATGTGTATGGGTTGATGAAGTTTGAATCTGGAGTACATCGTGTGCAGCGTGTGCCTCAAACTGAAACTCAGGGTCGTGTACACACTTCTGCCGCAACCGTCATGGTACTGCCTGAAGCAGAAGAGTTTGATGTTCAGATAAATCCTGCTGATGTACGAATCGATTACTTTTGCGCTTCCGGTCCCGGTGGTCAATCGGTTAACACCACCTACTCTGCCGTTCGACTCACACACACTCCTACCGGATTGGTAGCCCAGTGCCAAGATCAAAAATCGCAACATAAGAATAAGGAAAAAGCCTTTAAAGTACTGCGATCTCGACTCTATGAAAGAGAGTTAGCTAAAAAATTAGAGGCCGATGCCGCGAAACGAAAAACCATGGTGTCTAGTGGCGACCGTTCTGCAAAAATAAGAACCTATAATTATCCCCAAGGGCGGGTTACCGAACACCGGATTAATCTAACATTATACGATTTAAACAATATCATTAATGGTGATATTTTAAAAATCATTACAGAACTTCAATTAGCGGAAAACACCGAAAAATTAAAAGAGTTAGGCGAAATAATTTAATATGTAACTTATGAATAAAGGGAATAGAATCATCCGGAAAGCTTTAATTTCAGTATATCATAAAGATGGTTTGGCCCCTTTGATTACACTATTAGACAAACTTAATTGCGAAATTATATCAACCGGTGGCACCGCCAAATATATCAAAGATTTAGGCATTGCTGTTACCGAAGTAGCAAGTCTTACCGATTATCCTTCTATTCTAGGTGGTAGAGTAAAAACTTTACATCCTAAAATATTCGGAGGAATCCTAAGCCGAAGAGACAACCCAGATGATTTAAAAGAATGTACTCGTTATGCTATCTCTGAAATTGATTTGGTCGTCGTCGATTTATACCCATTTGAAGATACTGTTGCCGCCAAAGCATCCCATAGTGAAATTATTGAAAAAATAGATATTGGTGGTATTTCATTACTACGAGCTGCCGCCAAGAATTACCAAGATGTGCTTTGTGTTTCTCATACCAACCAATTTCAACACATAACAAGACTTATTGCTAAAAACAAAGGACATACCTGTTTAGCAACCCGCAAGGAATATGCTGCTAATGCCTTTGCGATTTCCAGCCATTATGATACGCAAATTTTTCATTACTTACATACGGATTTAGATTATCAATTTCGAGAAAGTTTTACCGACATGCACGTTTTACGCTATGGAGAAAATCCACATCAAAAAGGCTTTTTCTTTGGCAATCTGAACGATTTGTTTGAAAAATTACACGGCAAGGAACTATCGTACAATAATTTACTTGATATAGATGCCGCTATTAACCTAATGAACGAGTTTGCAAATGACCCCCCTACTTTTGCAATTTTAAAGCACAATAATGCGTGTGGTCTGGCACAAAGAGAAACTTTGTTCGAAGCTTATACCGATGCACTGGCCGGTGACCCAATATCTGCTTTTGGTGGTGTTTTAATCTCTAACAAAACCATTGATATAAAAACAGCCAAAGCCATTCACAAACTTTTCTGTGAAGTGGTTATCGCCCCTAATTATGAAGCAGAAGCCCTTCGTGTTTTACAACAAAAAAAGAATCGTATTTTATTAATTCAAAAGCCCATATCATTCCCTAAATATCAATACCGAACAGCCTTAAACGGGGTACTTTATCAAGAAAAAGATTTGATAACCGATACCGAAAAAATGCTTGAAACCGTAACCGTTCAAAAACCTAAACCTAACGAGCTTGTCGATATGTTATTTGCCTCTAAAATCAGTAAACACACCAAATCCAATACAATTGTTCTTGTTAAAAACAAACAACTCATAGCAAGTGGAACGGGACAAACTTCACGAATAGATGCTCTTGAGCAAGCCATTGCCAAAGCCCATCATTTTTCCTTTGACATAGCAGGTGCCGTAATGGCTAGTGATGCTTTTTTTCCTTTTCCGGACAGTGTTGAGATCGCGAACAAAGCGGGTATAATGGCAGTTATTCAACCCGGTGGATCCATTAAAGATCAATTATCTATTGACTATTGCAATACCCATAATATGGCTATGGTCTTTACCAAAACTAGGCACTTTAAGCATTAGTTAATTGTCTTACATTTAATGTATTTGATGTAAATTGAATAGTTTTTTTAACTACATTTGCGCATTAGAGCATTTTCCAAAATAAATTAAAGATAGTAATGGGTTTTTTTGACTTTTTAACTGAAGATATAGCCATTGATTTAGGCACAGCCAACACCTTAATTATACACGACGGAAAAGTCGTTGTAGATAGTCCGTCTATTGTTGCCAGAAATAGAACAACCGGAAAAATAACTGCTATTGGTAAAGAAGCCAATATGATGCAGGGGAAAACACACGAGAATATCAAAACCATTTGGCCGCTAAAAGATGGTGTAATTGCCGATTTTGATGCCTCAGAACAGATGATTCGTGAATTTATTAAAAGTATCCCTTCTATCAAAGACAAATTGATTACTCCTTCTTTAAGGATGGTGATATGTATCCCTTCCGGTATTACTGAAGTGGAAAAAAGAGCTGTTTATAACTCTGCAGAAAAAATGAAGGGCAAAGAAGTCCATTTGATCCACGAACCTATGGCAGCAGCAATAGGTATTGGAATTGATATTATGCAACCAAAGGGAAATATGATTATTGATATAGGTGGTGGTACAACAGAGATTGCTGTTATTGCTCTTGGTGGGATTGTGGTTGACAAATCAATCAAAGTTGCCGGTAATGTATTTAATAATGATATTTCATATTATCTACGAACTCAGCACAACTTGTACATTGGTGAACGCACTGCAGAATTGGTGAAAATACAAGTGGGTTCTGCCACAGAAGAACTTGAAAATCCTCCGGAAGACATGTATATTCAAGGACGAGATTTATTAAGTGGTAAACCTAAGCAAATTCAAATATCCTACAGAGAAATTGCGAAAGCGCTTGACAAATCAATCGTTAGAATTGAAGATGCTGTAATGGAAACTTTATCACAAACTCCTCCCGAATTGGCTGCTGACATTTATAACACCGGTATTTATCTAGCTGGTGGCGGATCTATGTTAAGAGGTCTTGACAAGCGCTTATCACGCAAAACTGATTTACCGGTTTATGTTGCTGAAGATCCTTTACGCGCGGTAGTTAGGGGAACCGGAATTGCCTTAAAAGAATTAGAAAAATATAGAAGTATATTAATCTAGGATTTTCCTAAACTTGGTAAAAAGGAACCACAGTGTTTTTTAACCTTAGAACAATGCTGATATAACACTATGAAAACATTGATTCAAAATTAAATTTTATTTCAAAAATTTAATTTTAATATAAACGAATCATTATAAAACAAATATGAAACTATAGTATCTAGTTCAAGTATTAAGTAACCGATAAATAAACTTCGATAGTAGTATAGATTAGGGTAAATTATTATGCTTCAACTTATTAAATTTTTCACTAACAATCGCTCTGGAATTTTGTTTGTATTCCTTGAATTAGTGGCTTTTGGGTTTATCATAAACAGTCACTCTTATCATCATAGCAAATACCTTAATACAGCCAATGCTATAAGTGGAACTATTTTGAAAAAATCTCAAAATATCCAAGACTACTTTACACTTAGCTCACAAAACAAAGAACTAATCCGTGAAAATGAATTCCTTAAAAATCAGTTAGAAAAGAAAATCAATGAATCAACCAATAAGACCGCATCTCCTATCGATAACATCTCAAAATACAACTTTGTAGCTGCTAAAATCATCAGCAATTCCTACTACAAACGAAATAATATCCTTACGATAGATAAAGGGTCCAAGGATAGTATAAAACCCAATATGGGTGTGATTTTATCTAATGGAATAATAGGTATTACACTTAATACTTCCACTCATTTTACAACAGTACTTTCCCTACTAAACAGCCAGACAAGAATTAATGCAAAGATGAAAAAAAGTCACCACTTTGGAAGCTTAGAATGGAATGGAAATGATTTTAGTCATGTACAACTATTCGATTTACCCATTCAGGCAAAAATTCAAAAAGGAGATACTATTATTAGTGGTGGGAAATCTTTAATTTTTCCAGAAGGAATTCCCATTGGAATCATTGAATCTTATTCGGTCAGAGACAAAGCCTACCAAAACATCAACATTAAATTATTTGCTGATTTTAGTGCCTTAAACTATGTATATGTAGTAAAAAATAGACGTAGCGCAGAGCAAATCCAATTAGAACAAGAATCAAATAATGAATAACTCAAGGCTTACATACGGATTCCTACTCGTGTTGTTACCTATACTACAGGTAAGCTTGTTTAACAATGTAAATTTAATGGGCTATATTGACCCATACGTCTATATAATTTTTGTTTTTGTTTTTCCTTTTAACAAAGATAAAACCGGTTTGCTGGTAGGTAGTTTCATTTTAGGTCTTTTTATCGATTTATTAACGAATGATGGGGGCATTCATGCTTTTTCTCTTGTTTTTATTGCATATATCCGATTTTTCTTATTACGATTACTCTCTGGAAAAAGTACTTTTGAAATTGAAGAAAGTACCATACATACACTCCGTTTCCCCATTTTATTTATGTGGATTGTAATTCTTACGATCATACATCATTTTCTTGTTTTTACATTAGAACAATTTTCTTTTACTCATTTTGGTCATCTAATATTTAAAACCGTGGTAAGCACGCTATTAAGTATGGTTTTAATTATATTTGGACTACAATTATTTATGACCAAAAAAAGCCATGCGTAACAAAGGATTCATCTTAATTATCCTAACTATTGGTAGTGGGCTATTTTTTATTGCTCGCTTGTTTTACCTACAAGTACTGGATGATTCTTTCCGAGGAAACCCTTTGAATAACGCCGCTGTAAGAGCTAAATATGAGTATCCAAGACGCGGCTATATCTATGATCGCAATAATAAGCTGCTTGTTGCCAATCAAACATCTTATGATATTATGGTTGTCCCCAACGAGATACGAAAAATAGATACCTTAGAATTTTGTGAGATTCTGTCTATAGAAAAAGAGGAGTTTATAAAACGGGTTCACAAAGCAAAAAAGTACTCCCCTTGGTTGCCTTCTTTATTTCTCCAACAACTTTCTAAAGAAGATTATGCCATTTTACAAGAAAAAATGTTTCGTTATAAAGGCTTTTATATTCAAAAAAGATTGCTTCGAGAATATCCTTATAATTCTGCGGCTAATGTTTTAGGCTATATTAGTCAGGTCAATGAAGAAATGGCCAAAAAGAACCCCTATTATCAATCGGGTGAACTTATTGGTTATCAAGGGGTAGAAAAATATTATGAAAAAGAATTGAGAGGTGTTAAAGGAGTAAAATACATTAAACGAAATATTCTCAATAAAGAAATAGGTCCGTACAAAAACGGAAAATTTGATACTTTGTCCGTTGCAGGAAAAGACTTAAAACTTAGCTTAGATGTAAATTTACAACAATACGGAGAGTGGTTATTAAGGAATAAAAAAGGAGGTATAGTTGCCATAGAACCCCATAGTGGCGAAATTCTGGCATTGATTACTGCCCCAAGTTATAATCCGAGTTTAATGGTAGGGCGAGATCGATCTAAAAACTTTAATAAACTCTATCTTGATAAATTTAACAAACCTCTGTTTGACAGAAGTTTACAAGCCCAATATTCACCAGGCTCCACCTTTAAAATGGTTAATGGTCTAATCGCCCTTCAGGAAGGAGTTATCACAACAAACACTACAACACGCTGTTATGGAGGTTACAAATATGGGGTTAGAAAAGAGGCTTTTATGGGATGCCATTGCCATACTTTTGGAAGACCTATGAAATTAGAAGAAGCCATCTATAAATCTTGTAATACCTTTTTTTCAACTGCATATCGAAAAGCAATTGAAAAATACCCTTCTGCTGCCGAAGGTATGGATGCTTGGAGCCAACACGTAAAAAAATTTGGTCTTGGTAATTACTTAGGCTATGATTTACCCGTTGGTCAAAAAGGACTAATCCCCGATGCAAAGTACTATAACAGATATTATCCGCTAAAAAATTGGAAAGCAGTTACCACAATATCTAATGCTATTGGTCAAGGAGAAATACTTACTACTCCTATTCAGTTAGCTAATATGACCTGTGCTATTGCTAACCGAGGCTATTACTTTACCCCCCATATTGTAAAAGAAATTGATAGAAAACCCATCGATAATCCTAAATTTACTATTCCTAAAAAAACCGGTATTGATTCTACCTATTTCGAACCTGTCATAAAAGGAATGCAACTGGTATTTGAAAAAAAAGGAGGAACAGCCTATTATTCACAGATAAAAGGAATAGAAATTTGTGGTAAAACGGGAACTGTAGAAAATTTTATTAGTATTGAAGGCAAAAAAACTCAATTGGCTGATCATTCCATTTTTATTGCCTTTGCTCCTAAAGACAATCCTAAAATAGCTGTTGCCGTATTTGTGGAGAATGGTGGTTTTGGTTCTAGAATTGCAGCACCTATTGCCAGCCTGATGATAGAAAAATATTTAACAAATTCTATTCAAAATGAATGGAGAGAAAAAAAAGTTCAAGGAATAAATCTCTATGAACAAGAATACAACAAACAATTAGAACTACTTAAAGCTAATGCGTCTAAATAAATCAAACATATTAGCGGAGTTAAATTGGGGAATAATCCTCTTGTACCTTATCTTAGTCGGCTTAGGTTGGTTTAGCATTTATGCCACAACCTATAACGAGGGGCAAGAACTATTTGATTTAAGTACTCATTATGGGAAACAACTGTTATTTATAGGATTAAGTATTGGACTTATTATATTAATTTTATCAATTGAGGCTTCTTTTTATGAACGTTTTTCAAGTATCTTTTATAGCATTTCTTTGCTCTTTTTAGTTGGTTTATTTTTATTTGGGAAGAGTATTAATGGACAAACAGCTTGGTATTCTTTTGGAAGTTTCAGTCTACAACCAGCCGAATTTGTAAAAACGACCACCTCATTAGCCATAGCCAAAATAATGAGTGATAATCTGTTTGATATAAAAAAACTAAGTGACCTTAGAAATGTTCTTATCATACTTATTATACCTTTTACTTTAATTCTTTTACAACCTGATTTTGGATCGGCTATTATTTATTCTGCCTTTATTTTTGTACTTTTAAGAGAGGGTTTATCTATTCAGTTCTTTAGCGCTATGTTAGGTATCCTACTCATATTTATCAGCACTATTAAGTATGGTATTAATAGTACAATAATCATTGTGCTACTAGTTGTGGGTCTTTTCTTTTATTATGCTTATAGAAAACAAGCTTTATTTTTTAGAAGAAATTGGCCCTTTGTAATCAGTAGTGTTGTTTTGGTATTTGTTATTACTCTTACCAGTAGTTTTCTACATAACAGGGTACTTAAACCGCATCATAAAGATAGGTTGGCACTTTGGCTACGAATGGAAAAGGACCCCAAAAAAGTGAGGCAATTAAAACGGACTTACGGATTTAACAATGATCAGTCCATTAAGACTATTGCTTCCGGCGGGCTTTTAGGAAAAGGCTTTCTGGAAGGAGACCGTACCAATGGAAAGTTTGTTCCGGAGCAACATACCGATTATATTTTTAGTACAATTGGCGAAGAGTTTGGATTAGTTGGAGCAAGTACTGTTATTATTCTATTTGTTCTGCTAATTATAGTTATCATTTTGAGGGCAGAAAAACAAAAATCAAAATTTAGTCGAATTTATGGGTATAGCGTTGCCAGCATCCTATTTATTCATTTCGCTATCAATATTGGCATGGTTCTAGATTTATTACCTACAGTAGGCATCCCATTACCCTTTTTTAGTTATGGCGGATCTTCACTTTGGGGCTTCACTATTTTATTGTTTATTTTTGTAAAACTGGATGCCAATCAAACAAATGTTTTGTAAAAAACTAACCAAAAAAAAAGTGTTTCATTAATTTGAAACACTTTTTTTATGTAATATTTTGGATTACCTGTTATTCTAAACCCGCTACAAATTTAGTGAGTTTAGATTTTAAGTTTGCAGCTTTATTAGTGTGGATAATATTTTTCTTTGCAATTTTATCCAACATAGAAATAACCTCTTTTAATTTAGTTTCAGCATCAGCCTTTACTTCCATTGCCCGTAAATCTCTAATTGCGTTACGCGTAGTTTTATGCTGATACTTGTTAAGAACCCTTCTCTTTTCGTTACTTCTAATTCTTTTTAATGCTGATTTGTGATTTGCCATCTTACGAATGATTTATATTTTACTAACTACTTGAAAATCAAATAATTAAAATTGTAGCCCGTAGGGGAATCGAACCCCTCTTACCAGGATGAAAACCTGGCGTCCTAGCCGATAGACGAACGGGCCAAGAGTTTGTTTCTTTTCAAAGCGAGTGCAAAAATACAACTATTTTTTGTTCAGCAAAATTTTTAGACAAAAATTTAATAGGCTTTTGCAAAAAGAACACGCTTATTTGATTTATTTCCGGTTAAAATACATTTCCCTTCTTCTTCCTTAGCATCTAACGGAATACAACGTAATGTAGCTTTTGTCAATTCTTTGATTCTTTTCTCAGTTTCAACTGTCCCATCCCAATGTGCAGAGATAAAGCCTCCTTTGGTATTTAACACTTCCTTAAATTCCTCAAACGAATCAACTTCTGTGATATGCTCATCTCTATAGTTCTTTGCTTTTGCAAATAAATTGGTTTGAATATCTTCTAATAGCGCACTAACCTTTGTAACAATTTCACTTTGATTCATATTTTGCTTTTCTAAAGTATCTCTCCTTGCCACTTCAACAGTAGCTTGTTCAAGATCTCTAGGTCCCATTGCTAAACGGACAGGTACTCCTTTTAATTCGTATTCTGCAAATTTCCATCCCGGTTTATGCGTTGTACGATCATCATATTTTACACGAATTCCTTTTTCTCTAAACGATACTACTATAGCCTGTACCCTTTCGGTGATAGCTTTTAACTGTTCTTCAGATTTATATATAGGAACAATTACAACTTGATAAGGAGCTAAATTAGGTGGTAAGACCAAACCCTGATCATCCGAATGAGTCATAATTAAAGCTCCGATTAATCTGGTAGTAACCCCCCAAGAGGTTGCCCAAACATAATCTAATCCACCCTCCTTTGTCGCATATTTTACATCAAATGCTTTTGCAAAATTTTGTCCTAAAAAATGAGAAGTTCCTGCTTGCAAGGCTTTTCCATCTTGCATAAGTGCCTCTATGGTAAAGGTTTCCAAAGCACCTGCAAAACGTTCATTTTCAGATTTTGCTCCTTTAATAATAGGAATAGCCATAAAATCTTCAGCAAATCGAGTATATACTTCATGCATTTTTTGAGCTTCCTCGAGCGCCTCTTCTTTGGTAGCATGAGCCGTATGTCCTTCTTGCCATAAAAATTCGGCTGTTCGTAAGAAAAGTCGTGTACGCATTTCCCAACGTACCACATTAGCCCATTGGTTAATTAGCAAAGGCAAGTCTCTATAGGATTGCACCCACCTTTTATAGGTATCCCAAATAATAGTTTCTGAAGTAGGTCTAACGATAAGTTCTTCCTCCAGTTTGGCTTTTTCATCCACAACAATTCCGGAACCATCATCAGCATTTTTAAGCCGGTAATGGGTAACTACAGCACATTCTTTAGCAAAACCGTCAACGTGACTCGCTTCTTTACTAAAAAAAGATTTTGGAATAAAAAGAGGAAAATAGGCATTTTGATGTCCTGTTTCTTTAAACATCCTATCTAATTCCGATTGCATCTTTTCCCATATAGCATATCCATAAGGTTTGATAACCATCATACCCCTTACTGCTGAATTTTCAGCTAAATCTGCTTTGATAACCAATTCGTTATACCACTTGGAATAATCTTCACTACGTTTTGTGAGTTTTTTGCTCATACTTTTAATTTGGCACAAATATTGTGTATATTTGATTGATGAAAATAATTCCGCAAATCTAATTATTTTTACAGTTCTAACAATTTAAAACTTCAAATTATGAAAAATTTCACTTCTATAATCCTTAAAAGGCTCGAACTATCCCTCGTTCTTCTTTTAGCCTTGGTGATTAGCTCTTGTAGTTCTTATAAAGGCACTGCACAGGTTGATGATGGTATTTATGCCCATCCTAAAGCTAAAAAAGAAGTGGTAGTTGAAAAAACAGTCGTTACAAAAAAAACGACAACCGACAATTCGGATGATAACTATTTTGCACAAGAGTTAGAAAAATATGAAAATGAAAAAGCACTTGATGAGGAAGAGGAAATTTTTCTTGACGCCGATGAATATGCTTCAGATGTAGAACAAGAGTATAATGATGATACTAATCAATCGGAACGAAGTAATGCATCTTGGGGATCAGAAACACAGGAAGTTAATGTTACGTATCATATAAGTTATGATTGGTATCATCCCTATCATTCCCCTTATTACTACGGGTATTATGGTTACTACGACTGGGGATATTATGATTGGTATTACCCCACCTATTACTATCGTCCTTACAGACCCTATTATTCTTGGACATATTACAATCCTTACTATTACAATGGGTACTATGGATATGGTTATTACAATCCCTACTATTATGGCGGATATGGCTATGGTAATGGCTATTACAATTCTTATTACCCACGATACTATAATAGATACGGACGAAGATCCGGTTATAATGCCCGTGTAGGTAGACGGAGTCTCAGCAGAAGTGTAGCTAGTGCCTCTCAACATAGAAATCATTCCATTATTAGAGGTAGTGGAAATATTATACGACCCCGAAGCATTGCACCTCGCTCTAATTCGGTTCACCCAAGAACCAGTACGCCTAGAACTAATTCAAGACCTAGAACTACTGCCGTACATCCCAGAACAAGTACCCCTAGAACAAATACAGATGTAAGACCTAGAACTACAAGTACACCAAGAAGTAATACAGTACATCCTAGAACAAGTACACCAAGAACAAATGGAGATGTTAGACCAAGATCTACAAGTACTCCTAGAAGCAATACAGTACACCCCAGAACAAGTATACCTAGAACAAACACAACGACAAACCCTAGAACACCAAGATCAAACCATAATGTAAGTCCAAGAACTTCTACTACCCCCAGAAGTAATGGAAATGTAAGACCAAGAACGAGTAGTCCGAGAAGTACCAACACCCATAACCCTAGAAGTGCCACACCTAGAAGTACTTACAAACCTAAATCTAGCACACCTAGAAGTAATTCTGGCAGTAGAAGTTATTCTTCTAGTTCTCATCGAAGTTCTTCTGCATCAAGATCCGGTTCCTCTCGATCGTCATCAAGTAGTAGAAGTACTTCAGGTCGCAGTTCATCAAGAGGTCGTCGATAAAATTTTGAAAACACTAACACATATACACACTTCTCCGTAAATTATCGAAGAAGTGTGTTTGCTTTATAAATTTATAACTATGAAAATCATCCTTACGAGTCTAAGTATATTCTTTGGTCTTATCACAAGTGCACAAGTTTTGGGGTATAGCGATTTTGGCGTTTTACTTAGTAACGAAAATAATATGGGCACAGCTCGATCTATGGCTCTAAAAGAAAGTTTTGGAGCATTAGGTGGTGATCTAAGTGCTATAACTATTAATCCGGCAGGGGCAGCCATATTTACAACCAGTACAGGATCTTTTACTCTGGGGTATGACAACTTAGATTTAGATACTGATTTTTATGGAACCAAAACAAAAAATACAACCGATAGCTTTAATCTTTCACAGGCAGGTGGCGTTTTAGTATTTGACGGAGAAGATGAAGAGGGATTAAATAAAATTTCTTTAAGTCTTACTTATCAAATTAGTAACAATTTTAAAAATAATTGGATGGCAAGTGGTATTTCCGAGCCTACTTGGATAGAAGATCCCAATGATACTTCCATTTCTTATACAATTCTAGAAAATCAAACCTATAAAAACTTTACTACCGGTAAACATGATAATCTAAATATTGCCATAGCATCACAATTCAATAACAAGCTGTACCTTGGATTAGCTTTAAACTCCTATGATATTGATTTTAAAGAAGATAGCACTAGACATGAAATAGCCAATGATGGAAATGGTAACAGTGTTGATGCCTTCGAATCTTTTTGGCAAGAGGTAACAGCAAGTGGTTTCTCTTTAAGTATTGGTATGATTTATAAGCTTACACAGAACTTTAGAGTAGGCCTAGCATACACCTCTCCTTCTTGGTATGAAGTGTATGAAGAATCAAATATGTATGCCGAAGATGATACAGATTATATAGGATATTATAATGTACTTTACAGTAATGATCCTCCTGCTTATGAAAACAACCAAAATAAGGTCTTGGCTTACGAATACAACCTAAGGACACCGAGCAAGGTAACGGGAAGTATTGCCTATGTCTTTAATGATACAGGATTAATTAGTGCCGACTTGAGTAGAAAAAATTATAAAGGAATTCACCTAGGACCTAATCCGGATTTCTATCAAGAAAATGATGACATCAATAGCTTTTTAAACCCTACTTATAAAATTAACTTAGGTACAGAATGGCGAATTGATATGTTAAGTATTAGAGGCGGATATAGTTATGAAACAAGTCCCTATTTAGATAGTATCAGTAGCGATAATCCAACAGGTTTTGCATTTGGATTAGGGTATAATTTTGAATCGTTCTCCATAGATCTAGCCTATGATCATTCACAACAAACCGATTTATATAATTTCTATCCTGAATTTAATAACATATCTGCCGCAGACTTATCCAAAAATGAGGATAAAATAATGGCAACTTTGGTAATTAAACTATAAACGTGAGTTTAATTTACACTTTACTAACAGTTCCTATTATTTAAAACTAATCTACCTCCTCACCAGGCTAAAGTGTCCTTTTTTAGTGCGTCCATCTTCGAGTTCTACGGAGAACCAATAATCGGTAGAGGGGAGTTTATAGCCGTTGAACTTACCGTCCCATCCTGGACCATTAGGGTCTATCTTAGCCAAGAGTTTACCAAACCTATCGTAGATATAAATCTTTGCTCCGGGTTGGGTAGCTGCGCCTAGCAATTGCCAAGTGTCATTATATCCGTCACCATTGGGCGTAAAGAATCGCATATAGTCTACAATTACAAAACTCAGCTGTGTGGTCATACAACCGTTTAGATCGCGTATAGCCAATGTAT
>JANTFW010000011.1 GCA_024763245.1 Flavobacteriaceae bacterium
ATCGCATATTGTAGCGGGTCTTGAGCCCCTAATAAGGTGGCGTTTTGGTTGCTTAAATTAAATTCTTCAATACCATCGGTGTCGGTACCTATAAGGTTGCTGTCGCAGGTTTCCATGTCTGGTAAGGGATTGGCGGTGGGTGGTGCAAAAACTTGTATTTCAAAAGTACCATTAACCGAACAATTGGAACTAAAAGCATTCGTTATTTCAACCCAAACGGTCTGAGGGGTATATGCCGTTGTATTAGTGATTGGATTTGTAATGGGAATATTATTATCAAAGTCGTCTTGACTGGCATAATAGGATACATCAAAAGTATTAGGGTCTTGTCCGTTTAATACTATCGTATCAAATAAAGATAAATCAAAACTGGCAAAACCATCAGCATCAGCATCACAAGCTAGAAAGGGAACAATAGGATCATTAATGGTAGGTTGTTGTGCAAATTCAATATCAATATCATCAGTAGCGGTACAGCCGGCAGCAATAGAAACTTCCACAACATAATTCCCATTACCTAAACCTCCATTGGACATAGACTCTGCTAAATACGTTTGACTTGTAGCTCCGGCAATAGGATTACCATTATACAACCATTGATAAGTTGCACCATCAAAAACACCAGCATCAAGAAGAATGTCTCCGTTACACACTGCTGAATTAGTAGCTTCTATCCTAGGTTGTCCTAGATCTAACCCCAAATTAAAACTACCTGCTTCGAGAAAAATAGCAGAATCCCAAATGGCATCCCCTTGGTCTGCAATTACTAATTTAATATGGTACAATTGGTTAGGAATTACGGTTGCACTAGCCGTGAGTGCCACTGTTCTTCCCCCATAATTTGTGTCACCTATGTCATAACCATCAAAATAAGTAATATTTCTTCCACAACCACTCGAAGCATTGATATTAGTTACATTTACCGGAGTTCCATCAGGTAATACCGCTAAATTGGTATAAGTAGACGTTCCATCTTGTCGTAATAGAAACGCAAAACCATCAGCATATGAACATTCTGTATTCCCGTCATATTCTTCTGAGGCTAGCAAATACCGAAAACTGATAAAATTTGAGCTCGGTGTAAAATCAAACTCTATATAGGATGCATCGAATGTATTGGTAATAGCCAATGCTGTATTTAAGTCAGTATCGCCGCCACCGCCTAAGTTAGAAGAGACCAGACTTGCAGAAGCCGTATTCGCCCCTGGATATGCACGTCCTGTACTAATAACTACTCCTTCAGAAAAAGGAAAAGTACTATTTGGGTTAGTTGTAAAATACCCATAGTTTTTAGTTTGTGTATCTGTAGGGTCCCCATATACCTGAGAATTAAAATTATTGACATTAGCACAAGCTCCGGAAATAAGAATATTTTCGATTAAATAATCCAATGTTTCAGAAGATTCCGCTATGCCTGTTTGGTTGATATTAATCATTTCTTGCGAAAAAGAAAAGCTTGTTAACAACAGCAACAACAGCGTAAATGATATTTTTTGGATCATATTTGTTTAATTTACAAGGTGCACAAATATACATTTATTATTTTAGCGAACGAAGCTACAGCATGAAATACAAAAAAGCCCTAGCTTTGCCCAAATTTTAGCATCTATGTCCAAAACCGTAAAACCTTATAACGACTCTAATCAAAGTAAAAAAGAACAGGTTACCCATATGTTTGATACTATTTCAAAAGAATACGATGGTTTAAACAGAGCTATTACTTTTGGGATAGATGTAACTTGGCGTAAAAGAGTAATCCAAATTATACATGACAAAAAGCCAGACAAAATATTGGACATTGCTAGCGGTACTGGTGATTTAGCTATAATGGCTGCAAAAAAAACAGCAGCTACTACCATAATTGGAGCCGATATTTCTGAAGGTATGTTAAAAGTGGGTGAAGAAAAAATAAATAAACTAGGGCTTCAAGACCGTATAAAAATGCAAGTAGCTGATTCTGAAAATTTACCCTTTGAATCGAATTACTTCGATGCAATTACCGTAGCCTTCGGGGTACGAAATTTCGAGAATTTAGACAAAGGATTGCAAGAAATTTATCGTGTGCTAAAACCCAATGGAGTATTTGTTGTTCTTGAAACCTCTGTACCTAGCCTACCCCTTATCAAGCAAGGGTATCTATTTCATTCTAATGTTATTCTTCCTTTTTTCGGTAAACTCTTTTCAAAAGACCCTAAAGCCTACTCCTATTTATCAAAATCTGCTAAAAATTTTCCTTACGGAAAGGTTTTCAACAATATATTAGAAAAAAACGGGTTTATAGAGGTAGAGAATAAACCCCAAACACTAGGAGTTGCTAGTATATATATAGGGAAAAAATAAGAATCTATTGAAACTCATACGAGTACGACAAATTATGGTTTATACTTACATTATTTATTGCGCATTGTGGCAATCACTTGCTAATTCTAAAAAAGAAGTCTGATGTATAGAATAGCTGTTTTATTTACTGTACTATTCCTCTTTATGGGTACGACCACTTTTGCTCAAAGAGATAAAATAGAATATCTGTCTAATTTTGACAAAAAGGAATTACGCTGGGGGTTTTATTTAGGATTGAACAAAAATAATTATACCATTTCGTACAAAGCACCGGATGCCTACCCCAATGCTTATGTAGAAACCGAAGCAAAGATTGGTTTTAACCTGGGCCTTATAGGTGATTTACGAATCCATAAAAACATAAGTTTACGACTGGAACCGGGTCTTATAGCTAATACTAAAACACTTTATTTTAAGCATTTAGGCAATGAAATGGATAGTGTGCGAGAGGCCAGTGGCACTTTCTTACACATTCCTTTATTGCTTCAATTTAATGCCAATAGATTACGAAATATCCGCCCTTATGTGGTAGGAGGAATTGCGTACGACTATAACTTTGCCAGTAATTTCAACAACCCGGATGATAACTCTAGTGGTGAGTTTAGAATGCAAAAGAATAATTTTATGTATGAATTGGGTATTGGAATGGATTTCTACTTCTATTATTTTAAATTTTCACCCTCTATTAGAGGTATTTTTGCTATCAACAACGAATTAAAGTATGATGATGATCCGAATAGCCCTTGGACCACACCTATAGACTATTTTGGCACCCGTGGTGTATTTATTCGCTTTACTTTTCAGTGATTGTTCTTTTCTTAAAGAAAAAGTTTAAAGTTCTTGGCGTTTAAACTCACTTAACAAAATAGCCGTTGCCGTAGCAACATTAAGGCTTTCTGTACGTGAATTTTCACCAAAACCAGGGATTGCTATGCGTTGATCAGCTAAACCTTTTATGGTATTACTAATTCCGTTTGCCTCATTACCCATTACAAGTATTGCCGATTTGTCTAAGGTTTGATGATACACATTTTTACCATGCATTTCCGAGATATACACGGGTTGTGCAGCTTTTTCCAAATACATTTTAATATCAACATATACAACCTGTATCCTTGATAAACTACCCATAGAAGCTTGTACCACTTTTGGATTAAAACAATCAACGGTATCTTTAGAACAAATTAGCTGTGATAACCCAAACCAATCACAAAGGCGAATGATGGTTCCTAAATTACCCGGATCTTTAATGCCGTCCAACACCAATTGTAATTTTTGTGTATTAAGCAATTCGAATTTGGGGATTCTAAAAATCCCAATAATATCACTTGCCGTTTTAAAACTACTTAATTTTTTTATCTCTTGATATGTAACTTCTTGTATTAAAGAAGAGCTAATTCCAAGGAGATGCTTATCTGTGGTATAGATTTTATAGCTATCAAAACCCGATTGCACAAATTCATTTACAGATTTAACACCTTCTACTACAAATAATTGATGTTTATTTCGGTACTTTTTTTGCTGTAAACTCGTTATTAATTTAATCTCATTTTTTGATACCATACAAAAGTTATATTTTTGACCTTTCTTAATAGGCACTAGGTGAAGCACAATATTACAATATTTCTGATTATTTTAGGAACTATAGTTCTCGTTAGTTCTTGTAGTGCTACAAAATATGTGGATGAAGGAAAACTCTTATTACATCAAAATACTATTGAAATAAATACCCAAAAAAAACATAAAGAAAATGTTAGTCCGTATATCATTCAAAGACCTAATTCCAAAATACTGGGACAACCGGTTTCTTTGTTCTTCTACGATATGGGAAATAAAAATTATGAAAAAAAATGGGACGATAAAATTTTAAAATACAAAGATTCAGCACATTTTTTCACTCAATTATTTTCCTTAAAACAAAGCATTGGGTATGCCAATTTTAGAAAAAATCTAAATAAATGGGTTTTTGAAAATGGAGAGGCACCAGTTATTCTTGATGTAAAAAAGACTCGAAAAACAGTACAAAACCTAAAACTATATTATATTTATCAAGGCTATTTTAAAACAAAAGTAAGCTATACCATAGATACGCTTTCTCACAAAAAAGCAAAAATAACCTATCATATCACAACAAAAAAACCCTATGTAATTGATACGATTAAATACCGCATTCAGTCTCCGGTACTCGATTCGTTATTCCAACTCAGCAAATCAAAATCCTTTCTTAAAGAAGGGGTTCGTTTTCAGCGAGATAATTTCGAAAAAGAGGCAACACGGCTAACTACATTTTTTAGAAATTCGGGAGTTTATCATTTCTCTAAATATGCCATTAACTTTAAAGATATAGACTCCTTAAATCCCAATAATAAAACCAATGTACTACTAGATATTGCTGATCGAGTAATTGATAATGGCGATAGTATCAGTTACTTACCTTATAAAATCGCCTACATTGAAAAAGTTAAAGTTTACACCGATTATTCTTATTTAAAAAGAGAACAATACGTACAAGACAGCCTTTCCTATGCAGGTGTTGATTTTTATGCATATGATAAACTTGCCTACAAACCTAAATCATTACGTAAATCTATTTTTATAAATCCCGGAGATCGATTTTCGGATGCCAATACCGAATTGACCAGACAGCATCTAAGAAATTTGAATAATTTCAAAGTAATCCGTATTAATTACGAAGAGATTGCTAGTAATCGACTGATTGCCCATATACTTCTTACTCCAAAAAAACGATATGGAGCCAAACTTGAGTTAGAAGCCACACATTCCAACCAAAAACCTTTGGGTGTTTCCGGTAAAATCTCGTTTAAAAACAACAACACGTTTAGAGGGAATGAAATCTTTCAAGTAAGTCTGCAAGGTTCCTTTTTAAATAGTGTAGAATTTGAAACCGAGAAAAAGTTTTTTAACGCTTGGGAACTTGGGGTTGACGCCTCTTTTAAAGTTCCCCAATTTGTATTACCTTTTAACACCGAACACCTGGTTCATAATCGTATGTCCCCTAAAACAGCTTTTACCTTGGGAACAAGTTTACAGAAAAACATTGGCTTAGATAAACAACGATTCACAGGAATTATCGAGTATAAATGGCAAGCTAATAAAAAGGCAAATCATACTATAGAATTGCTTAATGCCCAGTATATAAAAAACCTAAATATCAATTCATTTTTTAGTGTCTACTCCTCTGAGTTTCGAAAGTTAGAAAGTATTCAACAAGATTACTTCCCAGCTGAAACACTCACGATATCTAATGCCTTAGACTTTATTGATTTAGCCCTATCTGATACGAGCTTTGAAACGAATCAAGCAGAAGCCTATAAAACCATACAAAATATTGAAAAACGCTACCGCATAATTACAGAAGACATTCTAGTTCCCGCCATTACCTATCAATTTATTTACAACACACAGAAAAATTATAAGGATACCGATTTTTCATATTACCGCTTACGATTCGTGTCTTCCGGTTTGCTGAGTTCTCTAATAGCCAAAAAATCAGTCCTTGATGTCCCTAGACAAATTTTAGGCACCAATATCGCACAATACTTAAAATTAGATTTAGAATATAGAAGACATTGGAATATGAACACCACAAATACCCTTGCTTTTAGGAGTAGTTTTGGTATTGCCATTCCATATGGAAACTCAAACAGTATCCCCTTTAGCCGGAGTTATTTTGCCGGCGGACCCAATGATATTAGAGCTTGGCGCATTTACGAATTAGGCCCCGGAAGCGAGCATAGCGGATTAGAGTTTAATGTTGGAAATTTAAAACTGCTCAGCAGCTTAGAATATCGATTTAATATTATCAGTAGTTTTAAAGGAGCATTATTTGTAGATGCAGGCAATATTTGGGATTTATCAAACTCCGATTTAACAGCAGCATCTGCTAAATTTAACAGCATTCAGTCTTTAAAAAATATTGCTGTAGGTACCGGACTGGGAATACGCTACGATTTTAGTTTTCTCGTTTTTAGAGCTGACTTAGGCTTTAAAACCTATGAACCTTACCTTACTACCGGATCAAAGTGGTTACAAAATTACAATATCAAAAATTCGGTATTAAATATAGGAATTAATTATCCCTTCTAGCCAATTGTATCAAAGAGCAACAAAAGTGACACTCTAATTAAATAGAAACTAACACTTTTGTCTTATTAATACAATTAATATGGCTTATTATTCTGTTTTTGAAAGTAGAAAGCCCTACACACCCAGTAAATTTAACTTATTTCTTGAAGTCCTATTTAGAATCACTTCTGTAGTTTTTATTTTCGTAGGACTGGAGTATTTGATTTGGCGTTGGAATCATTCCATAAACTGGGATGCAGTTTGGATATCCTTACCCCTTTATTTTGCAGAGATTATGGCTTTTATCGGTTCTATCCTAACCATTCTTAATTATTGGTCACACAAAGATATTCCTATAACTAAACCCATACAATTTCTTTCTGAAATGGAGGATACAAGTACTCAAAATGACAGACCTATTCGTATCGATTTATTTATAGCAACCTATAATGAAGAATTAGAATTCGTAGAAGATACAGTTAAAGATGCCGTTAAAGTCACCTATCCTTATGACGATGTCATCATTAATACATTTCTACTAGATGATGGACATCGAGATGGAACAGACCCTAATAAAGAAAATTTTAAAGCATTAGCAGCAAAGTATAATATAAACTATATTTCCAGAGCTAATAACATAGGCTATAAAGCAGGAAACATGAACAATGCTTTCCATAAAACGAATGGGGATATTATTGTAGTTTTAGATGCTGATACTCGTATATTTCCCGAATTTTTGATTCATACAACCGGTTATTTCAGAAATAAAAAACTGGGATGGGTACAAACACCGCAATGGTTTTATGACATTCCCCAAGGATTACCTCTTAAAGACTATCTAGAAACAAAGTATAACACCTTAGGAAAAATACTAGGAACAATCATCCCTTTTTCAAAAAAATATATTGTGGGGAAAAATGTATTTGGTACAGATCCTCAACTTTTTTACGATGTAATTCTCAGGAGACGAAATGCAAGTAATGCTGCTTTTAGTTGTGGTGCCGGTTCCCTCCAACGAAGAAGTGCATTGTCAGCTCTTGCTCTAAGAGAGAAAGAAGAAAAAATTGTCCAAGAATTAAAAGAAACTAAAAATAAATCTAAAAATAGTGATAGTGAAGAGATTCGTAAAAAATTAACTCAAGAAATCCCATTACGTCCTTTCGTTCATCATATATCTGAAGATATATTTACTTCTATATTATTACATGCTGACCCCAACAAATGGCAATCCTATCAACATCCAAATGTCGAATGTAAAATGTTATCTCCTCAATCTTTTGACATATACATACAGCAATTCTCCAGATATGCGGAAGGGACTATTGATATTGCTCTTAGTAAAAAAAATCCCTTATGGATAAAAGGGATGAGTTTACGACAAAGACTTTCATACCTTGAGACCATTTGGTCTTATTTGTCTCCTTTTTGGCTTACTATTTTTATCTTTTACCCTATTGTTTTTTTCTTTACACTAATTCCACCGCTTAAAGCCTTTAATTTTGACTTTTTTATACGTATAGTTCCTTTTTTATTATTAAACACATTGGTTACCATGTTTGGTAATTGGGGAGTACCAACCAAAAGGCCGGAACAATTCTATTTGGCGGGGTTTTGGTATAAATTACAAGCTTTATACAAAGTCATTTTTGGAGGCAATATTAAATTTAATGTAACGAGTAAATCTATAAAATACAGTAAATCAAATATCAAACACGTTTGGCCACACATTTTGGTCATTATTCTAAGTATTTTGGGGATCGCATACAATTCTTATTTGGTATATATCAACGCGCATCCTTCTTACTCCGCTTTTTTTGCAAATATTTTCTGGACAGGATTTACCTTTTATCTAATTATCCCCTACGTTAGGGCTGCTTTTTGGGATAAAACTTTGTTTAATAAAGCATTAGTATTTTACAACAAAAAACAAAAGAACACCAATACTAGTTATAATAAATAGAATTATGCAAATAATCATTAATACTGACAAATTTGTCAAGACTCTAAAATATCTTTTGAAACCCATTATTATGCTTGTAGCAATATATGCTGGAGCAAATGCTGTTCTATTTATAGAAAAAGCAAGACCTTCTGACTTTGGGTTTTACAAAGATATCTTTTCTAAAGAACTCATTATTAAACCTTCAGTAAGCTATCCTCTACGAAAATATGGAGACAGTTTATCAAAAAAAGATATAGAATATGCCACTATTGCTTGGACTTATTTTAAAAATAATTATCAAGAAACAACAGGTCTATTTAATAGTGTCGATAAATACCCTGCTACAACACTATGGGACATCAGCAGTTCATTTCATGCCTTAATGAGCGCCTATGAAATTGGAATAATTGACAGCATTGAATTTAATAGCAAACTCTCAAAAGCCCTAACTTCAATTGAAAAAATGAAGCTATATAAAGATGAACTTCCTAATAAAGTATATAGTACCTATTCGTTAGATATGGTAGATTATTCTAATTATGCTACAACGGAAGGAATTGGTTGGTCTGCAATGGATATTGGTCGGATCTTTGGTGTTTTTTATAGAATAAAAAACCACTATCCTAATTACGTACTACAAGTTAACAATATCATAGCAAAGTGGAACATTAAAAAGGTCTTGACTAACGATGCCACGCTTCACGGTATCGGATTTAACTTTAAGGATAAAAGGGTTAAAATTGTTCAAGAAGGAAAATTAGGATATGAAGAATATGCATCCAAGGGCTACATCCTCAACAATTTCGACGCCACGGAATCCTATAAGTATACTGATTTTTTAAAATTCGTAGATATATACGGTATTCAAATAGGCACAGACACCAGAGAAGTAAAACAACATCCTTCCTATAACTATATCCTATCAGAGCCTTATATTCTTGATGGTATTGAGTATGGTTGGGATATTAATTCAAAAGAATTAGCATATAGAGTTTATCAAGTACAGAAGAAAAGAGCAAAAATGAAAAAAAAACTCATTGCTGTTTCTGAAGACCATGTGGATGCCGCTCCTTATTTTGTTTATAATTCCATATATAATAATGGAGAAAAATGGGTTTGTATTGCAGAAAATGGAGATAACGCCGATGATTATAAAAACTTTTCTACAAAAGCAGCCTATGCCTGGTCTACATTATACAATGACAAATACAGTACTAAATTGCACAATGCCCTAGAAGGTCTTTACAACAAAGAAAAAGGTTGGTATGCCGGACGTTATGATAAAAGTAATAAACTAAACAAGGCTCTAACAGCCAATACAAATGCCGTGATTCTTGAATGTATCAACTATAAGATGAAAGGACCACTATTAAAAATCACCCAATAAAGCATAAACTATGAAAAAAATAATCTTACTCATACTTATTAGCTATACTATAAATGCTACCTCTCAAGAATATGATAATTTGGGACAAATGTTACGTATCCACAATTTCATTATGGGAAAAAGTAGTATTAAAGGAGAATTAGGAATGGGAATATCCCAAATAACCTACCAATCATCTAAAACAGTAGATTTAATTGATTTTACCAGATTGACTTCTATTGTTGCTTTAGATATTAATCCAAATCCCAGGCAACACTTTCATATTAAAACACAATTCTTTTTTGATTTAATTGACAACAAAGAAATCCCACCATACCTATCAAATTTTTATTATCAAATTGGTTGGTATAATTGGAATAAAAATACGATATCTTTTGGATACGAAAATTATGGCCCCAATAAATTTACTAATAGTACCAACTGGGGAACAAACTTTTTAAGAGGATTTTTCTTTACAAGTTTTAATATTGATTTGTTAAATGATAATTCAACCATAAAATGGGACGAAACTTCACAAATTAGAATAACACCTATACTGCGTTATTCAATAGAATATCCCGATAAATTCGGTGTTGAAAAAGAAGGAAATAATAAAATTATAATGGGCTCTTCAATTCGATGGAGTATTATCAAGAAATTCTATATAGAAGGCGCTGCATATTACTATCCAAATAAAAACACAAAACTTCCTTGGGATCCCGATTTTACTTATGGTTTTGGGTACTTTAACTGGAAAGCTTTTAAACTTAATATTTCGTATGGAAATTGGATAGCAAATCGCTTCCCTTGGAATCAATCAGAAATGAAACATTCCCCAATAAACGGAGAACTAAAAGTACTATTTACTTGGGCACTTTAATCCTGAGTACTATATAAGCTTTCTATTACAAAAGAAAAAGAAAAGCTACAATTTTAAATCACTAAAACGACTGACTATTTACAATTAAGTTTGTACCTTTGACTCCTAATAATTTTAATTATATTCTAATGTCAAATTCTATTAAACCCGGCGTTGCCACGGGCAAACAGGTTCAAGAAATATTTAAGTATGCAAAAGAAAACGGCTTTGCATTACCTGCCGTAAATGTAGTGGGGTCTGACACCATTAATGCAGTAATGGAAACTGCTCGAGATTTAAACGCCCCGGTAATCATTCAATTTTCTAACGGAGGTGCCTATTTTAATGCGGGAAAAGGCTTATCTAACGAAGGTGAAAAAGCCGCTATTGCCGGTGCTGTTACCGGTGCCAAACACATACATCATTTATCAAAATTATACAACATTCCGGTAATACTCCATACCGATCATTGCTCTAAAGGAAAATTACCTTGGATAGACGGCTTATTAGAAGAAGGAGAAAAATTCTATAAAGAAAACGGTATTCCTTTGTTCAGTTCACATATGATTGATTTATCGGAAGAATCATTAGAAGATAATATTAAAATATGTAAATCCTATCTTGAAAAAATGCACCAACTGGATATGACATTGGAGATAGAGTTAGGAATTACCGGTGGTGAGGAAGATGGTGTTGATAATACAGATGTAGACACTTCTAAACTCTACACACAACCGGAAGAAGTGGCTTATGCTTACGAAGAATTATTAAAAGTCAGTCCTAATTTTACAATTGCAGCTTCTTTTGGTAATGTTCATGGGGTTTATAAACCCGGTAATGTGGTATTAACACCTAAAATTTTAGATAATTCTCAAAAATATATCCAAAATAAATACCATACCGAGAAAAACCCTGTAAACTTTGTTTTTCACGGAGGCTCCGGTTCTACCCTAGAAGAAATACGTGAAGCCATATCGTATGGTGTCATTAAAATGAACATTGACACCGATTTGCAATATGCATTTATGACCGGAATTCGTGATTATATGAAAAAATATGAGGCTTATTTACAAGCTCAAATAGGAAACCCTGAAGGAGAAGATCAACCCAACAAAAAATATTACGATCCACGTAAATGGTTACGTAAAGGTGAGGACACATTTAGAGCCAGATTAACACAAGCTTTTAAAGATTTGAATAACGTAAATACCTTATAAAGAATTCGCAATTATTACCTATTTTTTGTAATTTGCACTATCTTTTAATCAAAATTAATTGATAATAAACCCAAAAAAAGCAGATAAATTCAAAATTATTTGCTTTTTTTGTCCCTAATAACCAACCTAAAACATCAGAGATATGACATCTTGGTTTAAACGAAGCACAAAAGGAATAACAACCCCAACTGAAGAAAAAAAGAATATGCCCGAAGGTATTTGGTACAAATCGCCTAACGGAATTATCATAGATACCGAGGAGTTAAAGAAGAACCTGTATGTAAGTCCCGAAGACGGCTATCACGTACGTATCGGCAGTAAAGAGTATTTTGAAATTTTATTGGACGATGATAACTACAAGGAGTTAAATCCAAAAATGAAATCTAAAGACCCTCTTAAGTTTGTTGACACCAAGCCCTACATCGATAGATTAAAACAAGCCCATACTAAAACCGATTTATACGATGCCGTAAGAACTGTTGTTGGAAAATCAATGGGGAAAGATATCGTAATTGCAGCTATGGACTTTAGTTTTATTGGTGGGTCAATGGGTAGTGTTGTAGGCGAAAAAATTGTTCGTGCCATTGATTATTCATTAAAACATAAGATCCCTTTTGTGATGATTTCAAAATCAGGTGGTGCCCGTATGATGGAGTCTACTTTATCTTTAATGCAATTAGCAAAAACTTCTGCTAAACTAGCCCAATTGGATGAAGCAAAAATACCCTATATTTCGTTACTAACCGATCCTACAACCGGTGGAACCACGGCCTCTTTTGCGATGTTAGGTGATATAAATATTGCGGAGCCCAATGCGCTAATTGCTTTTGCTGGGCCACGAGTTGTAAAAGACACAACCGGACAAGAATTACCAAAAGGGTTTCAACGTTCTGAATTTGTATTAGAGCATGGATTTCTAGATGCCATCTATGAGCGAAAAGATTTAAAAAAAATGATTAATCAATATCTTGATCTGGTATTAAATCAGCCTTTACGAAAAGAAACCGTATGAGTTAAATAAGAAGTTCTTTACAATTATACTCATAAAAAAAATCCGCTTTGTAGAAACAAAGCGGATTTTTTATACAAATACTATTTCCAATTAATCCAATACAATAGTATGCTCAACGCCATCTGGACCTGTAAACGTTGCAATATTATCACAATCTCCCTCACCAAAGTCTAGCGTTCCTGCTAAATTATTATGAGATAAGGCAACTTGACCGCTCACAATAAAGCGACATGCCAATTCTCTGCGAAGTGCTGTTGTTACTATACCGGAATTTACATTGCCATTTGGAAATTCAGTAGTCCAATTACCGGTAATTAAAAATACATTATCTCCCCAAGTTCCACTACCAAAGCCTTCTATCCATTCGCGAATCTTTACGCCCACTCGATGCGCTGTTGATTCATTTGGCCAAGTAACAGTAATATTTTGATTATTAGTAGATTGTGGGTTACCATTATCATTTGAAAACTCTCTTAAGATAGAACCACCACCCTCAATATGTTTAGCATTGAAATAAAAATCGGTAAAACTATAAGTAATTGTGCGCGTCAACGCATCTGGATCACGTTCGTATACAATAGTAATTATACCACTTAAATGATTGCCATTGGGCATATCACAACCTTCTCCAAAATCAAGGGTTACCGTACGAGTAAGACCATCTACCTCAACTGTTCTAGTCATACAAGGAGGTAAAAATGAAGCATACGCCTGAGAAGATCTGCTACTTATTCCTTCTTCAACAACAAAGGTCTCTTCAATAATACTGGAAATGTCATCGGAAGCCACATCTATATCTGTAGACTTTTGGACATTCGCTACAGATAGGTCATCCGAAGATGCGTCCACCTCTTTTTCACAGCTCACAAAAAATAAAGTTCCTAGGGCAAGAACAAAAAGAAATAATCGATTGGTTTTTTTGGTTTTCATAATAATAAATTTAATAATTAGTTAAAAATTGTTTGTTTGCATACTATGACTTAAAAAGTAGCAAAGGGTTTAATCAAGTGAACCAAAAAATTAATTCCCTGAATATCATTGTTATTTGAAAATATAGCATTACTTTTGCCATCTTGATGAAATCATCAAATACATAAAAATTATTAATCATTAAAATTTAATGTTGGCATGTACATAACACCAGAAATTAAAAAAGAATTATTCAAAAAACACGGTAAATCAGAATCGGATACCGGTTCTACAGAAGGTCAAATCGCTTTATTTACCTATCGTATCAATCATCTTACAGAGCATTTAAAGAAAAATCATAAAGATTTTAATACAGAACGTTCTCTTGTAAAATTAGTAGGTAAACGTAGAGGACTTCTCAATTACTTAATTAAGAAAGATATCTTAAGATACCGTGCTATAATTAAAGAACTAGGATTACGTAAATAATAATCCTTAAACAAAGAGACGTAAATACGTCTCTTTTGTTTTTATAACTGATATATTCCATCAGTAAATAAAGCGTTATTAAACTTTTCATTGGAAACTTTTTCGACACAATTACAGTAACCAATTGTTTAATATTACTTGACAAATCAAGTATTAAAAAAAATTAAAAAAACATGATTCCAGAACTATTTAAAGAAGTTATTGAATTGGAAGACGGTAGAACAATTTCTATCGAAACAGGACGATTAGCCAAACAGGCTGATGGATCCGTAGTAATTAGAATGGGAAATGCCGTCATGCTCGCAACAGTAGTATCCGCTAGATCCGCCAAAGACGGTATGGATTTTTTACCCCTAACTGTTGATTATAGAGAAAAGTTTGCCGCAGCAGGTCGTTTTCCCGGCGGTTTCTTTAAAAGAGAAGCCCGACCAAGTAACGAAGAAATTTTAACAATGCGTTTGGTAGATCGCGTATTACGTCCTTTATTTCCTAAAGATTACCATGCAGAAACACAGGTAATGATGCAATTAATGTCTCACGATGATGAGGTAATGCCAGATGCCCTAGCAGGATTAGGAGCTTCAGCAGCTATTGCACTTACAGATATTCCCTTTGAGTATCCTATATCCGAAGTAAGAGTAGCCCGAATCGAAGGTAAATTGGTCATAAACCCAACGCGCAAGCAATTAGAAAGTGCAGATATCGATTTAATGGTAGGTGCCTCGGAAGAATCTGTTATGATGGTTGAAGGGGAAATGGACGAAGTCTCAGAAGCAGAGATGACAGAAGCCATTAAATATGCACACGAAGCTATAAAAGTACAATGTATTGCTCAAAGAAAACTTGCTGAAAAAGCAGGTCGAGTACTCGAAACTCGCGAATATGTAAAAGCAACTACAGACGAAGCTATTGAAGCCACGGTAAACGATTTTACATATAACAAGATTTATGATCTAGCTAAAGCCGGTAGTTCTAAACACGAACGTACTGAGAAATTTGCTGCGGTTAAAGAAGCGCTACTAGAATCGTTTACCGAAGAAGTAAAAGAAATGCAAGGAGATCTTATTAATTATTATTACCATAAATCTCAGAAAAAAGCCATTCGTGATTTAATCCTTAATGAAGGTATACGACTTGATGGTAGAAAAACTACTGAAATACGTCCTATTTGGTGTGAAGTTGCTCCCCTACCTTCTGCTCACGGATCCGCAATTTTTACCCGTGGAGAAACACAAGCTTTGGCTACCGTAACTTTGGGAACTTCAAGAGATGTTAATATTATTGACTCACCGACCTTCGAAGGAGAAGAACGCTTCTATTTACATTATAATTTCCCTCCTTTTTCAACCGGTGAAGCACGACCATTACGCGGAACTTCCCGTAGAGAAGTTGGTCATGGTAATTTGGCACAAAGAGCATTAGAAGGTATGATTCCAGAAGAATCACCTTATACTGTTAGGGTTGTTTCTGAAGTACTTGAATCAAATGGGTCGTCTTCAATGGCAACCGTATGTGCAGGAACTATGGCATTAATGGATGCTGGTGTACAGATGAAAAAACCGGTATCAGGAATTGCAATGGGTCTTATAACAGATGAAGAAACCGGAAAATTTGCCGTGTTGTCTGATATACTCGGTGACGAAGATCATTTAGGAGATATGGATTTTAAAGTTACAGGAACTGCTGACGGAATTACGGCTTGTCAAATGGATATTAAAGTAAAAGGTTTATCCTATGATATTATGGAAAAAGCCTTATCTCAAGCTAGAGAAGGTCGTTTACATATCTTAGAAAAATTAACAGATACCATTGCTAAACCTAATGAAACTGTTAAACCTTATGCACCTAAAATGGTTAAAATAACCATTCCGGGTAAATTTATTGGAGCTGTTATTGGTCCTGGGGGAAAAGTTATTCAGGAAATGCAGAAAGAAACCGGTTGTACTATTGTCATCGAAGAAGAAGATGAGATGGGAATTGTAGAAATACTAGGTGTAAATCAAGAGAAAATTGATGAAGTCATTCAAAAAATAGACGACATCACATTTTCACCAACAGTAGGTGAGACATACGAAGTAAAAGTGGTAAAAATACTTGACTTTGGTGCTGTAGTAGAATTTAGACCCGGAAAAGAAGTCTTATTACACATTTCCGAACTTGCTTGGGAACGTACCGAAAATGTAAGCGATGTTGTTAAAGTGGGTGATGTTTTTGAAGTTAAATATTTTGGGATTGATCCAAGAACTAGAAAACAAAAGGTGTCCCGTAAAGCGTTATTACCAAGACCTCCCAGAAAAGAGGGCGACAAAGGTCATAGAGAACAACGTTCACATCACAATAAACGGAAAGAGGAGTAAACTTTTTTCCAAGTGGAAAATTAATAAAGGGAGGTTTATTTATAAATAAGCCTCTCTTTTTTTGTTTCCTTTACTTAGTAAGCTATGCTAAAAAACATACTTTAGCGAAGATTATAAATAAGAAAAGCGTCCATTAAAAAATGAACGCCTTCTTATTTACCCCCTTAGGATAAGTAGTAACTTACCCTTTTCCATAATTTTGAATGGTCAAATGTATAAAAACAAGCCCCATAGATTCTTGCTAAAAATGCAAATCTTTTTGTAAATATTTTGTATAAATCACAAAAAGCTATATTTTCGTCAAAATATCCCCTAATTATGAAATCCATAAATCAAACTTTTGTTGAAAAATTAAAACAACAGATACCCGATAATATATCTACAACAGACGAAATAGCATCCGTTCTGGGTATAAATTATGATGCTGCATACAGAAGAGTTAACGAAAAAGTTCCTTTTACACTAGATGAGGTCATTACTCTTTCTAAAAAATTTGATATTTCTTTAAACGCACTCTACGAAATTAATGAACCGAACTCTTACCTTATCAGAGAATCAAAACCCATTGTAAATATTGAAGATATTATTACCTACTTTGAAAAATTATATAAAGAGTTGTCACCTCTAATAGGTAGAGATGATGCCTCTATTCTTTTTGCCACACGCGAATTTCCCATGTTTTATTTTTTTCATAATCCACTACTAATTCGTTTTAAAATTTTTATTTGGAGTACGGTTCTTGGTATTTTACCAATGAAAAAGTATATACAATTTAAAGATTTTGAGATATCAGATCGGTTAATAAAAGTAGCACAAAAAGCAGGTAAAGCATATAATGCTGTTAATGTTACTGAAATATGGAGTTTTGGCTCTATTAACAATGTACTACAACAGCTTTTATATCTTTATAATATGAGACAAATAGCTCAAGATGATGCCCTCTTAATTACCGATGCTCTGAGAAAAGAATTAAAGAAAATTGAGATTAACACCTCTTTTTCCAAAGCATCAACTAAACGAAAATTTGAGTTATACGCTAATGAACTAATAATGATGAATAATAGCTTAATTTTTAAATTAAAAGGAAAGTTACACTTTGGCTATCCCTATGCGTTACTCCGCTTTTTTATTATTGATAATCAAAAAGCTGCAAAATCACAAGAAAAGTATATCTACGAACAGATGCGCCATGCGACATGCATCACCAACACAAGTATTAAGGAACATAGCAACTTTTTTAATCATAAATATGACAAAATAGATCAGGTCTTAAAGGTCATTAATAATGAAGAAAACAAACCTCTTTTTCTATAAATATTTTTTTTTGTAACTTTTTTTAAAAAAAGACGTATACTTATACACAAACTATAATTTTCATATAAACTGCATTTAATTTAATGAGACAACTAAAAATTACGAAGCAAGTTACCAATAGAGAAACTGCTTCACTAGATAAGTATCTTCAAGAAATAGGAAAAGTGGATCTTATCACCGCTGATGAAGAAGTTGAATTAGCACAACGCATAAAAGCGGGAGACCAAATTGCACTTGAAAAATTAACAAAAGCCAATTTACGTTTCGTTGTATCTGTTGCCAAACAGTATCAGAACCAAGGTTTAACACTTCCTGATTTAATTAATGAAGGAAACTTAGGTTTAATTAAGGCTGCAAAACGATTTGATGAAACAAGAGGTTTTAAATTTATCTCTTATGCCGTATGGTGGATTAGACAATCTATCCTACAAGCTTTAGCAGAACAATCCAGAATTGTACGTTTACCTCTTAATAAGATTGGATCAATCAATAAGATTAATAAAATGTACGCTTTCCTAGAACAGGAAAATGAACGTGAACCCTCGTCGGAAGAAATTGCAGCAAAATTGGATATGACGATCAACGAGGTTGAAGAATCAATGAAAAATTCGGGACGTCACGTATCTATGGATGCTCCCTTAATTGAAGGTGAAGACTCTAACCTGTACGATGTACTTCGATCTGGGGAATCACCAAATCCTGATAAAAGCCTTGTTCACGAATCTTTGCGCATTGAAATAGAACGTGCCTTAGAAACATTAACACCTCGTGAAGCCGATGTGGTTAAACTTTATTTTGGTCTAGGAGATCATCAACCTATGACTTTAGAAGAAATCGGTGAAACTTTTGATTTAACACGCGAACGCGTTAGACAAATTAAAGAAAAAGCTATCCGAAGACTTAAACATACTTCTAGAAGCAAAATTTTGATGACTTATTTAGGATAAAGACACACTACTATCTATACGAAACTCCTGAAACTTTTCAGGAGTTTTTTTTATTGTACTTTTGTGCTATAAATATATATTGAGATGAATACCATTATAGCTCCATCATTACTTTCTTGTGATTTCGCCAATCTTCAAAGTGAAATAGAAATGCTTAATGCTAGCCGTGCAGATTGGTTACATTTAGATATTATGGATGGTGTTTTTGTACCGAACATCACCTTTGGAATGCCCATCATTAAGTTTATTAAAAAATACTCCAAAAAACCACTCGATGTTCATTTAATGATTGTACAACCCGAACGCTACATCGCTGATTTTAAAAAGGCAGGTGCTGATATTCTTACCATTCATTACGAAGCTTGTACACATCTACATAGAACCGTTCAAGAAATTAAAGCCAATGGAATGCAAGCCGGTGTAGCCCTTAATCCACACACACCTGTATCGGTACTCGAAGATATTATAAAAGATATCGATCTTGTTTTAGTAATGAGCGTAAATCCCGGTTTTGGGGGACAAAGTTTTATTCCGAACACTTATAAGAAGATACAGCAGCTCAAAGAGTTACTAGCAAAATCAGAATCTAAAGCCTTAATAGAAGTGGATGGGGGTGTTAGTAACCAAAATATCCAAAAGTTACACAAGGTGGGAGTAGATGCCTTTGTAGCCGGTAGTTATATTTTTAAAAGCGACCAACCTTCTAAAACTATCAACAAACTTAAGGAGTTATTGTAGGTTTGCTTTTTCTAACTTAAAAAGTTTTAATAAAAGTAGATAAATAACCGGTAATTCTTTTCTAAACTTGTTAGGCGTCTCAAAAAGGTGTTCTATTAATACTGCTAAAAATTCATACTGATTTTCAAAGGCATACTCACGAATATATCCTGAATGAATTAATTGCGATTGAATTTCTTTGTTTTCAAGGTGTTTTAATAATTTTTGGTAATTTTTAATGAACTCTTGTCCTTCCGAAGAATGCTTAAACTTAAAACTAAAATGTAACGCATGACAGAATTCATGTAGGCCTAAATGCAAGTTATCATCTTCTATTGCTAAACCTGCTTCAAAATCTTTCCATGAGAAGACAACAACACCAAACTTGGGGTTTGCTTCTCCTTTATTCTGTGTTTCTGTTACATTCGAATAATAGTTGTCGGGATAAATAAGTATGGTCTTAAATAGTGCATATAAATAATTCGAAAATCCAAAACTCAACATAATTCCGGTACCGGAAATTAAGAGTTTCATTCGTTCAGTAACCTGCAAATCCTCATAACCTACAAATTGATGATGATTAAGAAATTGAACAACTCTATGATCAAATAATTTTCTTCCTACGACACTTAAATTTTTATAAAACTTAAAATTACCCATTAAAAGTTGTCGTTGTTCGGGTGGTAATTTTTTATAAAAAAGAGGGTAGCGCAAAACAATTTATATTTTGTTAAAAAAAATAAAGCAAAGCAGTTACTTTTTAACTGCTCTACTTTAAAAATGGTGACCGCGGAAGGATTCGAACCCTCAACCCTCAGAGCCGAAATCTGATATTCTATCCAGTTGAACTACGCGGCCATATTGCTATTTACTGCATTAAAAGTTTCTTGACAATTGCCGATATCATCTTTCCATCCGCTTTCCCAGCCAATTCCTTAGTAACGCTACCCATTACTTTGCCCATATCTGCCATTGAGCTGGCTCCTAATTTAGTAATAGTTTGGGCTACAATTTCCTCAACCTCATCCGCAGAAAGTTGTTCCGGCAAAAATGCTGCAATAATAGCTGCTTGAGCCAATTCAGGTTCAGCTAGGTCTTTTCTGCCCTGTTCTTGAAACATTGTTGCACTATCTTTACGTTGTTTGACCAATTTTTGTAACAACTTAAGTTCCTGATCTGTTGAAATGGGTGAATTTTCACCACTTGTTTCCAGTAATAACAAAGCAGATTTTATAGCTCTTAAAGATTCTAAGGCTACTTTATCTTTACGTTTCATGGCAGCTTTTAACTGCTCCATTACAGTATTCTTTAAACTCATATTAAAAGTTTTAATGGGCAAAAATAGCCATTCCTTTTAAAAGAAACGGCTATTTAGCAAAGGTAATTTAAGATTATTTATAAATCAAGCCCTATTTTCAATTCTTAATCAACATTGTCGTGTAAAAAAGAATTATTAGAACGTAATTGTATTTCTTGATTATCGTCCAAATCAATACTTGTTCTTGATTTGTTTACATCGGAGGAAGACGGGGTTTCATCCAATTCTATTTGATGCCTTTTATAAGCCGGCTCTTTTTCTATATCCTCAATATTAGAAGGATTGTTATGAAAAGTATAATTTCGCTTTTTTAAATGCATTCTCCTATCATTAGCCGTTTTTTTAAACTCTGCAATAGAAGCATTTAAAGGCGATATCGTTTCCTCGTTCCCGAATTTATTTTTGGGCATATTAAGCGAATTATCAATTGGCTTTTTTTCTTCGGTCACTATTTTTAATTCAAATTGTAAATCTGCATCAGTATCCAAATCGCTAGTAACACTTGCCTTGGCATTGGCATTGGGAGTTTCTTTATCTTCGAATTCGCCCAAATCATGTGTAGTAACTTCTTCAAAAAGGGCTTCTATTTGAACCGGATCTACTACTTCAATTTGATCAAGCATAGCAGGAGTTTCTTCAATTTCTTCAGTTTCTTCTGTAAGCTCTTTAATAATGAACTCATCGACCACTTCAATATTCTTTATATCTTGGGTCAATTCCACATTTTGGACTTCATCCTCATTAATTGGGAAATCAAAGGTGAGCTTCATTTGTTTGTATGACGCATCGTCTTCTTCAATAATATCGAAAGCTCCATTATCATTTTGCGCAATAAAAACATCCGATTCCTCTATCTCTGCTAGCACCTCTTCATATACAACATCAATATTCTTAATGAACTCGGTGGTTGGAATTATTTTAAAAGTTTCTTTCTCTTCTTCCACTAACGAATGAACTATTCGATCTTGAGTGGGTTCCTCATCGGGTGCAATAGATTTTTGTTTTGGATTTTTATCAGAAAAATCAAAATTAAGTTCTTGGTCTTCTTCTAAAGAATGAACAATCTTTTTTACCTCTGTTTCTGTGATAGTATTTTGTTGTCCCGTTGAAAACCCTGTTGCAATAATAGTTACAGCAATAGCGTCACCTATACTTTCGTCATCCCCTATTCCTAAGATAATATTGACGTCATGTCCTGCTTCATTACGAATATGATCATTAATTTCACCTATTTCATCAATAGTAACTTCATTAGCTCCGGAAACGATTAATAAAAGTACATTTTTAGCTCCGGTTATTTTATTGTCATTTAGAAGCGGAGAGTCTAGTGCAGCAATGATTGCTTGTTGTGCGCGATCGTCACCGAAGGCATTAGCTGAACCCATTATAGCGGTACCACTATTAGAGAGTACTGCTTTTGCATCGTTTAAATCGATGTTTTGTTTATAATGATGGGTAATGACCTCTGCAATACCTCGTGCAGCTGTTGATAAGACTTCGTCTGCTTTAGCAAAACCGGACTTATAACCAAGATTTCCATATACTTCTCTAAGTTTATTGTTATTGATAACGATTAACGAATCTACTTGTTCACGAAGTGCTGTAATTCCTTTTTGTGCCTGTTGCATTCTGGATCTCCCCTCAAACTCAAAAGGCATGGTGACAATCCCTACAGTTAAGAGGTCTAACTCTTTAGCTATCTTAGCGATTATAGGTGCTGCACCGGTACCGGTACCACCACCCATTCCTGCAGTAATAAATACCATTTTAGTATTTGTGGCTAACAACTCACGCAACTCATTATACGACTCTTCGGCAGCCTTGGCTCCAATGTCGGGATTAGCTCCGGCACCCATTCCATCTGTTAGATTCGCCCCTAATTGAATTTTATTAGGTATGGGCGAATTATCTAGAGCTTGTGAATCCGTATTACAAATAACAAAATCTACACCTATAATATCTTGTTGATACATATAATCTACGGCATTACTACCGCCTCCACCAACACCAATTACTTTAATGGCATTGTATCTGTTTTTGGGCATATCAAAAGCTATTTCGTTTATATTATCGTCCATTATTTTACTATTTAATTTTCATAAAAACTATACATACTCATCCTATTTATTCTGCATTCTCTAAGAAATCTTTTAATTTATCGGTCCAT
Organism: Flavobacteriaceae bacterium; assembly: GCA_024763245.1. Classification (GTDB taxonomy): domain Bacteria; phylum Bacteroidota; class Bacteroidia; order Flavobacteriales; family Flavobacteriaceae; genus DQTL01. The sequence goes on from JANTFW010000011.1 coordinate 23,041, forward strand.
TTTTCAAAAAACCCTTTTCGTTTTTTGTTAGTTACCTCCTCTTCTACGGTTTCTTCTAACACCTCATCTACTTCATCTATATTTTCGTCGACAGACTCTTTGGCTTTATTGGCCAATAATTCTTTTTCTGATTGTCGGATACCACTCATCAATAAACCTACAGAAGTAGCATAAATAGGGCTTGACAGTTCCTCGTCAGAATCTCCGGCAAGGTGTTCGTTAGGATAGCCTATTCGGGTATCCATACCTGTTATATACTCCACTAATTGTTTCAGGTGTTTAATCTGTGAGCCACCACCCGTTAATACAATACCGGCAATTAGCTTTCCACGTTTGGTATCATGACCGTATTTTTTTATTTCTTGAAAGACTTGCTCAATAATTTCCGTAATACGAGCATGAATAATTTTTGATAAATTTTTCAAGGTAATCTCTTTAGGGTCTCTACCGCGTAAACCAGGAATGGATACAATTTCACTATCCTTATTTTCAGCCGGCCAAGCCGAACCAAATTTGACTTTGAGTAATTCAGCTTGCTTTTCGATAATTGCGCAACCTTCTTTAATATCATCGGTTACTACATTTCCTCCAAAAGGAATTACTGCTGTATGTCTAATTATTCCATCTTTAAAAATGGCAAGGTCTGTTGTTCCACCACCTATATCGATAAGAGCCACTCCTGCCTCTTTTTCTTCTTCGCTAAGCACCGCATCTGCTGAAGCTAATGGTTCAAGTGTGATATTCGATAATCGTAATCCGGCACTGGTTATACAACGTCCAATATTTCTTATGCTGGCAATCTGCCCTACAACTACGTGAAAATTGGCTTCCAAACGCCCTCCATACATACCCACCGGTTCTATGATATTAGGTTCGCTGTCTACTTTGTAATCCTGTGGGATAACATGAATAATTTCTTCACCCGGCATCATCGCCAATTTGTGCACCTGTGACATTAAATTTTCAATATCATCTTGATCTATTACTTTATCCGGATTAGGGCGTGTAATATAATCGCTATGATGCAAACTTCTTATATGCTGACCGGCAATACCCACCGATACATCCATAATTTTCAATCCTGATACGGCTTCTGCTTCTTCAATGGCTTGTTGTATAGACTGAATGGTTTGTGTAATATTGGTCACAACACCTCTTTTTACACCAATACTTTTGGCTCGACCGGAACCTAATACTTCTATCTTACCAAATTCATTCTTACGACCTATCATAGCCACAATTTTGGTTGTTCCAATATCTAAGCCAACAGTTGTTTTATGATCTTCCATCTTCTATCAATATTATTTAGAACATACGACCTGACGGTTGTATTTTAAATTTATTAGTTTGTATTCTTTCATCTGTTTCGAATTCCATTTCTTTTTATAGAACACTTTGAGTTTTTTCAACTTTTGTGTGATTTTTTCAGCCTTTCCAAATAGAATTTTATGTCTGCCTATTCTTGTACTCAATACATAGTCGCCATTTTCATTGAGATGATAACCTATAATTTGTTTTTTATAAAAAGGATCGGCATTGATTCGTCTAATCAAATTGTAAAACTCTAACTGTTTTTCTGTATCAAAAACACCAGTAACCAATGGTACTCTTGCCGAATAACTAGATGATAATGGCATTTTTAAGCCTTGTCTGTCAATGTAATACGACTCAGTTCCATTTTGAAACCGTGCTATCGGTACACGTTGAACAACATCAGCATTTAGCACTCCGTTTAAACTTACATACAGCGCAACATCCTCTAACATTTGATTTTTGCGTACCTCTTGTTCTATTTGGTGTAAATTTATTAATGATTTCGCTTTGTTTAAGAGCTTAGCATCACTTTGTATCAACAATTTATTAACTTTTTCAGCACTGATAAAAGTAGGCTGATTCTCTATAAAATGAACCGATATTCCCGTTATTTTTTCGTGGTTATTCTTGACTTGCGCAAATCCGAATAGAAAGAAAATAAATCCACCTAACAATACAGTAATACTATATAATTTCCACTTTTTCATAAGTCGTCTTTTTTTAATTCTAATTGAATATCAACAACCATCTCACCAATATCACCAGCTCCCATCATTACAACAACTCGCTTATCACTATGTCGTATTTGAGTCAAAAGTTCATCTGGTTTTACTAAGGATACTCTTGGGTTAATCTTTGCTATTTTAGCCACTAAATTTTCTGAAGTAACCCCCTGTATCGGCTGTTCTCTTGCCGGATAAATAGGGAGAACTAACACTTGATTAAATTGAGCTAAACTTGTAGCAAAATCCCTTTCAAAATCACGGGTTCTACTAAATAAATGGGGCTGAAAAACGGCTAAAACATCCTTGGTGTCATACAATTCTGAGACGGTATCGTAAACTGCATTAATCTCTGTAGGATGATGTGCATAATCGTCTATCAACACCCAATCATTAGTACGTAATCTATAGCTAAATCTTCGATGAACCCCTCGATAAGAAAGTAAAGCTTTGGCAATGTCTTGAAGTGAAACTCCAATACTGTTTGCCATTGCCAAAGCTGCCATTGTATTCAGCACATTATGTTTTCCTGCTACGGGCAGTTTTATGTTTGAGTATTTTTCAGTCGGAGTTTTAACATCAAATACATAGGCGGCCTCTTCAATACGAATATTCTGTGCATCATAATCGGCACCTTCATTAATTCCGTACGTAGTTGCCGCTATAGGAATCCCTTTTTTTACTATGAGCTTGTCCGTTGCTAAAATGGCAAATTGTCTAAAGGTTGAAACTAAATCTTGGGGTGAATTATAGATATCTAAATGATCGGCATCCACAGAAGTTATACAAGCAATGTTAGGTTGCAATTGTAAAAAAGAGCGATCAAATTCATCTGCTTCTACTACAGAATAATCTGTGCCTCCCAAAATAAGATTCGAACCGTAATTTTCAGCAATACCTCCTAAAAAACTGGTTGCACTTACCCCGGATTGTTTCAGTATATGACCTAAAATACTACTTGTCGTTGTTTTTCCATGCGTACCAGCAACGGCCATACACTGTGTGTTATTTGTTATGACTCCTAGTAATTCAGCTCTTTTAAGAACTAAATAATCATTTGACAAGAAATAATCTAAAAGTAAATTCTCATCTCTTTTAACTGCTGGAGTATATACAATTAAAACTTTGTCTTTAGAAGCTAAATCATTTGAGACAACACCTATTGTATCTTCAAAAGATATGCGAATACCTTCCCTGATCAAACTATCGGTAATAGGTGATTGTACACGATCATAACCAGATACTTCTTTTTTTAGATAGTGCATATAACGTGCTAAGGCACTCATCCCGATACCGCCAATTCCAATAAAAAAAACTTTATGTATACTATCTAAATTCATGTAATTACAATAGTGTTTTTACTACTTCCACAATATCCTTAGTGGCTTGCGGGAGTGCTAATTTTTTAATGTTTTCGGCTAATTCTAATGCTTTGTCTTCATCATCTATTAACAGATTAAATATTTTTGGAAAATCATTTAATTGCGATTCTTTAAGCATCAATGCGGCACCATTATTAACAACTGACTCGGCATTCTTAGTTTGATGATCTTCTGTAACATTAGGTGACGGGATAAAAATAACCGGCTTCCCAACAATACACAATTCAGAAATGGATCCAGCACCGGCCCTACTTATAATAATATCTGCAGCGGCATAAGCTAAGTCCATTTTATATATAAAGGCATGGGTTTGAACATTTTCTACCGCATTGTATTTTTGATACGTATCAATATATAATTTTCCGGTTTGCCAAATAATCTGAATATTCTTTTGCAATAAAGAATCCAGGTTAGCCGCTATTAATTTATTAATAGATCTAGCCCCCAAACTACCCCCCATTACAAACAGTGTCTTTTTGTTTTTATCTAACCCAAAAGAATCATAGGCTTCTTCTCTTTTTTGATTACTATCCAATAAATCTTGACGTACAGGATTTCCTGTTTTGATAATTTTCTCTTTTGGAAAAAATCGCTCTAATCCATCATAAGCAACACAAATTTTATTTACCTTTTTACTGAGTAATTTATTGGTAATACCGGGATATGAGTTTTGCTCTTGTATTAAAGTAGGAATCTTTTTTAATGCGGCAACATACAGCGTAGGTCCACTGGCAAAACCACCGGTGCCAATGGCAATATCGGGTTTAAATGTAGTAACGATACGATAGGCTTTCCACAAACTACTGAGAAGTTTGAAAGTAAACAGAAGGTTTTTTAAGGTAAGTTTTCGTTGCAATCCACTAATCCACAAACCTTTAATGGCATAACCTGAAGCCGGTACTTTTTCCATCTCCATTCTATCTTTAGCGCCTACAAATAGAAATTCTGTTTGAGGAAATTGTAGCTTCAATTCATTAGCGATAGCCACTGCAGGATAAATATGTCCACCGGTACCGCCACCACTTACTATTACTTTAATCGACTGCTTCATATAACACATCTAGAGGACTATCATCCTCAAATTTTTTATTAATATCTTCTTCTGCACTGGTTGCACTAACACTTAACACAACGCCAATAGCAATACAGGTCATCCAAATAGAGGTTCCTCCGCTACTTAATAGTGGTAGCGTCTGTCCGGTTACAGGCAATAAATTACTAGCGACGGACATATTAATGATAGCTTGAAAAATGATTGGAAAACCAACTCCTAAAACCAGGAGTGTCGCAAAAACCGTTTGTGCTTTTTTGGCGACTACATAAAACCGGAATAAGAGCCACATATATAAAAATATAATACTTATACCCCCTAATAATCCATATTCTTCAACAATAATGGCAAAAATAAAATCGGATGAAGATTGAGGTAAAAAGTTTTTTTGAACACTTTTTCCAGCACCACGACCAAACATTCCGCCGGTAGCAATAGCTATTTTTGCTTTATCTACTTGATACGTATCTCTTGGGTTTTTATCCTTAAAATTAATTATTCTGTTTTTCCAAGTATCTGTTTTAGAACGCAATCCACTTGAAAAACTTCGTCCAACAAAAATAAACAAGACCAATAAGACGAGCCCCATACCCAAAATATTAGCCATATATTTTAAGGGATAACCTCCAAAAATACTCAAAATAGTTACGGATAAAAACAGCAAGGCAGCCGTTGATAAATTAGCAGGTAAAATTGTCATGATGATAGCTGCAACCGGAAGCCAAAGTCTCCACACACTTTCTTTAAAATCTATAACCTTTTCTTTTCTTTTAGAAAAATATCGAGCTACATACATCATCAATATAACACCGGCTAAAGTCGATGTTTGAAAACTTACACCCACAATAGGAATACGAATCCAACGGCTTGCTGTAGCACCTCCAATGGTGGTTCCTTTAGATAAGGTATACAGCAAAAGCATAAACACAAAAGGCAATAAAAGTGTAGCACTACCACTAAAATATCGATAGGGTATTTTATGTATTACATACAACAACACAAAACCTAACAGCAAGATCAGGGTATGTTTAAGAAGGTAACCTGATGTAGAGCCCACTCCAATTACATTAGCCAAATTGGAACTGGCACTATACATCGGTAAAAAAGAAATAAGAGCCAGTATAAAAAATACTGCCCAAATTCCACGATCTCCTTTTATGTTTTGTATAAATGACATATTTATAACTTTAATATAGCTTCTTTAAATTGGTTACCTCTATCCTCATAATTTTTAAACAAATCAAAACTGGCACAGGCAGGAGACAACAATACATTATCCCCTTTTTCGGATAATTTATAAGCTACTTTTACGGCTTCTTCAGCCCCTCTTGTTTCTACAATAATGGGCATTACATTTTTAAAAGTGTTTATGATTTTGGAATTATCTACTCCCAAGCAAACAATAGCCTTTACATTCTCGCGTACTAGAGGCATAAGTTCCATATAATCATTGCCTTTATCCTCTCCACCGACAATCCAAATAGTAGGTTTTCGCATACTTTCTAAAGCATAATAAGTAGCGTTAATATTGGTTGCTTTAGAATCATTAATAAACTGAACTCCCCCAATTTTAAGTACGTTTTCAAGACGGTGGGGTGCCCCTTCAAAATCTTCCATACTTTCTCGTATGGTCTCTTTTCTTACTTTTAATAAGGTTGCTGCTAAAGAGGCAGCCATTGAATTTTTTATGTTGTGATTCCCTTGTAGTGCTAATGTATTTAAACTCATAGTAAATCGTTTATTTATAATAATATGTATCTTGTTATCTTGTAAATAAGCCCCTTCCTGTAACTGTTTTTTTAATGAAAAAGGCACTAGTTTTGCTTTAATTGGATGAGAACTAATCCAATTTGTAATTACAGCATCATCGGCATCGTAAATGAGAAAATCCTCAGGTGTTTGATTTTTGGTAATTCTAAATTTTGAGGCAATATAATTATCGAATTTATGATCATAACGATCCAGATGATCGGGTGTAATATTGGTGAGTATTGCTATATGCGGTCTAAAATCGACAATACCATCTAACTGAAAACTACTTAACTCTAACACCGCATAATCAAAGGATTTCTCGGTGAGTTTACGAGCAAAACCAAACCCTATATTCCCCGCTTCTTCCACCTTAAATCCAGCTTTTTTAAGTATGTGGTAAAGCATCATTGTAGTAGTCGTTTTTCCATTTGCACCTGTAATACCAAGAAGCATAGCCTTGGTGTATTTTGCTGCAAATTCTATTTCAGAAATAACGGGAATATTGGCTTTAACTAATTGTTGAATCAATGGAACTGTATCAGGAATTCCTGGACTTTTCACGACCACATCCGCTTTGAAAATTCTATCTACAGAGTGTTGTTTGGCTTCAAAATCAATACTATTACGTCTTAGTTCTTCTACAAAATTTTGTTTTATATCACCAATATCAGAAACAAACACATCATATCCCTTTTGCTTTGCCAATAAAGCAGCACCTACCCCACTTTCTCCGGCACCTAAAACTACTATGTACTTGTTATCGTTCATCTGCTATCTCACTTTTAAAGTTATAATGCTTACTACGGCCAGCATAATTCCAATAATCCAAAAACGAACTACTATTTTACTTTCGTGATAGCCTTTCTTTTGGTAATGATGATGTAAAGGTGACATCAAAAAAATTCGTTTGCCCACTCCATATCTTTTACGTGTGTATTTAAAATAGGCTACCTGTACTAATACGGATAGGTTTTCTGCCAAGAAAATTCCTGCCAAAATAGGTATTAACAATTCTTTGCGCACCGCTATGGCAAGTACAGCAATAATTCCACCAATAGTAAGGCTTCCCGTATCTCCCATAAAAATTTGAGCCGGATACGTATTAAACCATAAAAAACCCACAAGCGCGCCGGCAAAAGCACTTACAAATACGGTCATCTCACCAGAATTGGGGATATACATTACATTGAGATAGTCGGCTACAATGATATTACCAGAAACCCAAGTGAATATACCCAAGGCTCCTACAATAATCGCCGAGGATCCCGCTGCCAAACCATCAATTCCGTCGGTTAAATTAGCACCATTTGATACCGCAGTGATAATAAATATTACTAAAGGGATAAAAACTAACCAAGCATATTTTTGGTAATCATCACCTATAAAACTAATAAAATAAGCATAATCCAATTGATTCCCCTTCAAAAAAGGAACCGTAGTCTTAACCGATTTTTCCGCTTTACCAAAAGCCTCGGTAATTGCTGTTGGATGCTGTGTGAGCTGAAGTTCTTCTTTCATCTGCACTTTTGGATGGAAATATAGCATGGATCCTACAATAATTCCAAGTCCTACCTGACCCAATATCTTAAAACGGCCTTTTAATCCATCTTTATTCTTTTTATAGATTTTAAGATAATCATCCATAAAGCCTATAGCCCCCATCCAAAGTGTTGAAATCAACAAAATAATGATATATATATTGGCTAACTTCGCCAAAAACAGAACGGGCAGGATAGTTGCTAAGATGATAATAATACCTCCCATAGTGGGTGTTCCCTCCTTCTCTATTTGTCCTTGTAGACCGAGATCTCTAACCGATTCTCCAATTTGTTTTTTTCGTAAAAAATTAATAATTCTTTTTCCAAAAAGCATAGATATTAAAAGCGAAAAGACAAATGCTAAGGCAGATCGGAACGTGATAAACTGAAATAGTCCTGCCCCTGACAAATGATAGTGCTGTTCTAAATATTCGAATAAATAATATAACATTGTCTCTTGCTTTTAATTGGTTTTCCTTTGGTTAAATAGTTCTTTTGCAATTATTAGATCATCGAAATCATATCGTACCCCGTTTATTTCTTGATAGGTTTCATGTCCTTTACCTGCTATTAAAACAATATCCCCTTTATGTGTTAATTGTACCGAAGTTTTGATGGCTTGTTTTCTATCTATAATAGAAAGTGTTTTCTTGTAGTTTTCGGGAGCTACACCTTCTTCCATCTGCTCAATAATAGCCTGTGGATCTTCGGTTCTGGGATTATCTGAAGTAAAAATGGCTTGATCACTAAGTTGAGAGGCAATATGTGCCATTTTTGGACGTTTGGTCTGATCTCTATCTCCGCCACAGCCTACAACTGTTAGCAAAGTTTCATTTTTTGTTCGAATTGTATTGAGGGTGTCAATAACATTTTTTAGCGCATCAGGAGTGTGTGCATAATCTATTACGACGGTTACACCAGTATTCGAAATAAAGTATTGAAAACGACCCGCAACACTTTCTAATTGGCTCATCAAGCGTAAACTTTCTATTTTTTCTAATCCCAAAATAGATGCAATTCCATAAATAGCTAACAGATTATAGGCATTAAATGCACCAATCAATTTACTCCAAAACTCCTGTCCGTTGATTTGAAGCAATAAACCGTCAATACTATTTTCGATAATTCTAGCTTTATAATCTGCAAGTGTTTTTAACGCATAGGTATATTTTTTTGCCTTAGTATTTTGGAGCATGACCGCTCCATTTTTATCATCTATATTTACCAAAGCAAAGGCTTCACTAGGTAAATTATCAAAAAAGGATTTTTTAACATCTCTATATTCTGCAAAGGTCTTGTGATAATCTAAATGATCGTGGGTAAGATTGGTAAAAACACCGCCTGAAAAACATAAGGATGCTGTTCGTTTTTGATGAATCCCATGGGAACTGACTTCCATAAAGCAATAACCAATGCCTTTAGAAACCATCTCGGCCAAATACTTATTAATACTTAAAGCATCAGGTGTCGTATGTGTAGTAACATAGCTTTTATCGCCTACTTTTATTTGTACCGTTGAAATCAATCCTGAAGGACGTCCTGCTTTCTGAAAAAGGGCATACGACAAACTGGCTAGGGTTGTTTTACCATTTGTTCCTGTTATCCCAATTAATTGTATTTTTTTTGAAGGATGCTCATAAAAATTAGCTGCCATATAAGATAAGGCGAGGTTACTATCTGCTACTAGGACATAAGTAATATTCTTGACACAATTTTTAGGTAATTCTTGACATACCACTGCGGTAACCCCTAGCTTAATAGCTTTATCAATATACAAGTGACCATCTGTTACAACCCCTTTTAAGGCGACAAAAACAGCATTTTCAACCACTTTTCTAGAATCAAACACTATTGTTGAGACAGGGATATCAAGAGTGCCCAACACTTTGATAACCCTAACTTTATCGATTATGTTCATGAGTTCTTTCATCTGTCTAAATTTTGGTTTTTAGCATGTGATAGACAGAACCTTCGATTCCTTGCGCCTTTATTTATTATATTGTGTTGTGGTCGATTCATCAGCTTAATTTGAGAAAAATGGTTTTACCTTTTTGTATTCTTTCTCCAGGCTGTACAGACTGAGACTTTACAGCACCCGTTCCTGAAAATTGCACCCACAGTCCTAGATTTTCTAGAATACTTGTAGCATCCATACCAGACATTCCTTTCACATTGGGCATTGTCTGATAGCTCTTTTGTGCTTTTTTATCATAGTTAGCATATTCTTCTTCTAATTTTGAGAAAGCAATATCGCGTTTGCTAACCGTTTCAATAATAGGTGTTGCTGTAAATACCTTTTCGGCAATTTTTTTAAAAACCGGTGCCGCTACTATATTACCATAATAGCCATGTTTTGTTGGCTTGTGTATTACAACAATACAGGAGTATTTTGGTTTTTCAACCGGGAAAAACCCGGCAAATGAGGCTATATAATATAGACTATCTGTCCAATACTTGGCCTGACAAGTACCTGTTTTTCCCGCCAAAGAGTAGTCTTTTGAATAAATATTTGTGGCTGTACCTCGTTTTACGACATTGCGTAACATTTCTTTTGCCTTGTCCACTGTCTTTTGTGAACAAATCCTATTTTTTATGACTTCCGTTTCAAAATATTGGTTTTCATTTCTATTGTTTGGGTATCGAATTTCTTTGACAAATTTTGGTTTAACCATTTTGCCATTGTTTGCGATGGCATTGTAAAACGTCAGGGTTTGCAAAGGTGTTAATTGCACTCCATAGCCATAAGACATCCAAGCCAAAGAAATCCCATTCCAAGATTTCTGACCGGGTTCCGGGATAATTGGTTTTCCCTCTCCCTTAATGGGTAAGCCTAAGGACTTATCCAAATCCATTTTTTTTAAACGATTAATAAACTTTATGGGTTTGTCTTTATAGGCATCATATATAAGTTTTGACACACCGACATTGGATGATACTTCTAGGGCTCTAGCAGCCGAAATTTTACCATAGCCTTTATGATTAGAGTCTTTGATAGTATGATCGTACAGCTTCCAGCTTCCTTTTTCTGTATTCACAACAGTACTGGTATCAATCACTTTATCTTCCAGAGCTGCCACCAAACTTATCAATTTAAATGTAGATCCGGGTTCGTGAGATTCGTAGACCGCATAATTTCTATCTTCATAAAAGGTTCCTTTAGAAGTACGACCTAAATTTGCAATGGCTTTTATTTCACCTGTTTGAACCTCCATCAATACAACAGAACCGTGATCTGCCTCAAACTTTTCCAATTGCTCTAAAAGCGCTTGATGGGCAATATCCTGCATATTGATATCAATGGTGGTAATTACATCTTTTCCATCTTCAGGCTCTACCTCATTATCATCATTGATAGGTTTCCACTGTCCTTTTGCTATTTTTTGTTTGAGGCGTTGCCCATTTCTACCTTTAAGGTCTTTTGCAAAAGCCCCTTCAATGCCGGGACGCCCTCTATAATCGGCATAACCTATTGTCCTTGCCGCTACTTTACCTAAAGGATGCTCCCTTACGGTCTTTTGAATGGTAATAAATCCACCTCTATTGGCACCTAATCTAAAAATCGGCAATTTCTTGATGTTTTGATATTCCGGAAAACTCAAATTTCTAGCAATAAATAAATAACGATTGTGATGTCTTTTGGCATCTCTAATTCTTTTCACATAATACGATGGCGTTTCACCCAACAGTTCCGACAAACCTGTGGCTAATGCCTGTATGTTTTTTTGCAAAACAGCTGACTTTACGGTCATCACATCCATTCTAATCTCATATCGAAACATCGAAGTGGCTAGTAAACTACCATCTGCTGCATACACGTTTCCCTTATTGGCATAAATGGTGTCAATCTTTTCCGTAATCTGTTCTGAAAGATCTTGGTATTTAGCACCATCGACCACCTGTAAATAGATAATTTTACCAGCAATCCCCAACATAAGAATCAATAGGAATGCAAATAAAAATCCTATTTTATTAATGATATTTTGACGATTAACTGACACGAATTACTTTTCTTTTACTTCTTTAATGATATGTACAGGTTCTTTTGAAGGAAACAATCCCAAATCCTTTACTTTATTCTCAACATTTGAGGCCAACTTTAACTTCATAGATTGCGACCGTAACGCAATATATTCTGCACGTAATTCTCGTTCCTGCTTACTCAGTTTTGCTATTCTAAGTACTTTTTCATCCGTAATGTGTCCGCTTCTTACCATTAACATTAACAGCACGATTATAAACAAAAGCATCCTCCAAATTTTTAGTGCTTCATCCTTTACGAGAAATTCTCCCTTTAAAAAGCTGAATATTTTATTTTTTACTCCACTCATACTTTTTCTGCAATTCGTAATTTGGCACTTCTAGCCCGACTGTTTTCCCGTATTTCTTCTCTAGACGGAACAATCAATTTACCCACCTTTCTTAGTGGTGTTTCGTAATTACCATAGATATCTCGCTGCGGCTCTCCCTCGAACAAGCCATTACGGATAAATCGTTTGACCAATCTATCTTCTAACGAATGGTAGGCAATCACAGATAAACGTCCTTTTTCTTTCAATAAATCAGGAACTTGTAGCAAAAATTCTTTTAACACCTGCAACTCTTGATTTACTTCAATTCGAACCGCTTGAAAAACCTGAGCCAAAACTTTGTTTTCTCTTCCTTTCGGCAAAAAATCTTGCAAGGCATTTTTAAGATCAAAGGTAGTTTCCAAGGGTTTTATTTTTCGTTGCGCCACGATGGAATGAGCCATGGGTTTTGAAGCTCTTAGTTCGCCATACTGAAACAACACTTTGGCCAACGAAACAGCTTCGTACGTGTTAAGCACTTCATATGCCGATATTGTGTCTTCTTGGTTCATTCTCATATCCAACTTGGCGTCAAATCGAGTAGAAAAACCTCTTTGCTCACTATCAAATTGATGAGACGAAACGCCTAAATCAGCTAATATTCCATCTACTTTTTTAGCTCCGTAAAAACGTAAAAAACGCTTGATGTATCTAAAATTTTCGGGAATCAGCACAAATCGTTTATCCTCTAAACGATTAGCTTGTGCATCAGCGTCAGTATCAAAAGCAAACAACTTACCCCTTTTATCGAGGTGTTTAAGGATTTCTTTTGAATGACCACCGCCCCCAAAAGTTACATCTACATAAACCCCATCCGGCTTAATAGCCAGGCCATTGACACTTTCCCGTAAAAGTACCGGACTATGATATTTCATCTGTTGATTCATTCTCTCCTCCCATTACTTCTTCTGCCAGATCAGCAAAATCATCAATTGCATCATTAACTGCTTTTTCATAATTTGATTTATCCCAAATCTCAATAATATTAACAGCCGATGACAAGACCAAGTCTTTACCTATACTGGCAAAACTTATCAAATCTTTAGGTATAAGTATACGCCCTGAAGCGTCTACCTCTACCACTTTAACCCCTGCGGTAAACAAGCGAATAAAATCATTGTTTTTTTTACGAAACCTATTTAGCTTATTCACTTTCAGCATCATAGCATTCCATTCTTGCATTGGATACAACTCCAAACATTTTTGAAAAACAGAACGCTTTAACACAAACCCTTCTTGCAAAACAGCCATTAACTGCTTTTTTAGTGGTGCTGAAAGCATAATTCTACCTTTAGCATCTGCTTTACATTCGTATGTTCCAATTAGGTTTATCACAATGATTTATTAAACTATGAGTCAAAAATATAAAATATTTACCACTTTTTACCACTTTTTACCACTTTGTTGATAACTTTTAGGAATCTATGAATCAAATATTTAGATAATGATACTGGTACAAACCCTAAAAAAATAGAAAATACAGCTCATTACATTATGCAAGACGCTAAAAGTTCCATGAAAAATGTGTCTGCATAATCCGATATACAAACGTCATTACTTGAGAAAGTCCAGTACTAGAATAGAAGATTCTTTTCAAGCTAAACTCCATAGTATTTTTCAGTATTAATTAGTTATCTTTGCACTTTAACCTAATAACCAACTATCATGAAACCGAAACTTATAACAGAAGGAGACTTTAGTTATTGGGAAAAAGGAAAAGGGCAACCCATTGTTGTTTTACATGGATTAATGGGGGATTTAAGCAACTTTGGAGGCGTATTTGACTACTTTTCAGAACACGGCTATAACGTTATTATTCCTCAACTTCCAATATACACACTACCAATCATAAAAACTAATGTTAAGAATTTAGTAAAATATACCAATAACCTAATAGATCATAAGGGTTTTAAAGAAGTTATTTTATTAGGCAATTCACTTGGTGGTCATATCGCATTATATTTTACTAAACATTATCCTGAACTTGTCAAAGCATTAGTACTAACAGGTAGTTCCGGATTGTACGAGAAATCAATGGGTAGCACTTACCCTAAAAGAGGAGATAAAGAATATATAAAACATAAAGTTGAGGAAGTATTTTACGATCCTGCCATTGCCACAGATGAGTTGGTTGCCTCAATTATGGAAACCGTAAATGACCGTGGTAAGGTAATACGAACTCTCGCATTGGCAAAAAGTGCAATTCGTCATAATATGGCTGCAGATTTACCAAAAATGAATATGCCTAGCTGTTTGATATGGGGTAAAAATGATAAAGTTACTCCACCGGAAGTAGCGGATGAATTTTTAAAATTACTTCCGGATGCTGATTTATTTTGGATTGATAAATGTGGTCATGCCGCTATGATGGAACATCCTGATGAATTTAACACCATCCTGCATCGATGGTTACAAGAACGTAAGATTTAATGAAAATAAAATCGGCACAATTTGTAATGAGTAACACCAATGTTGCTAAATGTCCTAAAGATACACTACCGGAATATGCCTTTATTGGTAGATCAAATGTAGGAAAATCTTCCCTTATCAATATGTTGATGGGACAAAACAAATTAGCCAAGACTTCCGGAAAGCCCGGAAAAACACAGTTGATAAACCATTTTATTGTCAATAAATCGTGGTTTTTAGTGGATCTGCCCGGTTATGGATATGCTCAAGTATCCAAATCTAAACGAAATGTATTTCAACAATTCATCACCAATTATTTTATCCAAAGACAACAGCTATCCTGTGCTTTTGTTCTTATTGATATTCGACATAAACCGCAAAAAATTGATTTAGAATTTATGCGTTTTCTCGGTGAAAAAGGGGTTCCATTTTGTATTGTTTTTACAAAATCTGATAAATTAAAAGTGAATCAGATTAATCAAAATATAGCGCTTTATCAAAAGACTATGCTTCAAGATTGGGAAGAAATACCTACCTATTTTATTACCTCTGCTACTAAAAAAACAGGACGGGATGAATTATTACATTTTATTGATCAAGTGAATCAACAGACATTTTAATGCATTCTTCAAAAAATAATTTACAAATACTTTACGAAGACAATCACTTAATCGTAATTAACAAAAAGGTGGGTGATCTTGTTCAAGGAGATAAAACCGGAGATCTTCCACTAAACGAAATTGCAAAACAATATATTAAAGATAAATACCACAAACCAGGAAACGTTTATCTGGGAGTTGTACATCGTCTTGATCGTCCTACAAGTGGTGTTGTTGTTTTTGCACGAACCTCTAAAGCACTCTCCAGACTCAATAAAATGTTACGTGAGAAAAAAATACAGAAAACCTATTGGGCTATCGTAAAAGGAACGCCTAAAATAAAACAACAAAGCCTCACCCATTATCTAATTAAAAATCCAAAAAACAACAAATCTACCGCATACGATATAGAGAAAAATGAAAGTAAAAAAGCTATTCTACATTACCAACTTTTACAGTCATTTGACAAATATAGCCTATTGGAAATAAATCTAGAAACGGGAAGACACCATCAAATAAGAGCACAACTCTCTAAAATAGGACATCCTATTAAGGGTGACCTAAAATACGGTTTTAATCGCAGTAATAAAGATGGTGGGATTCACCTTCACGCTAGGCAAATTTCCTTTACACATCCGGTATCAAAAGAAACTATTAG
>JANTFW010000012.1 GCA_024763245.1 Flavobacteriaceae bacterium
GTAATTTTATATTTGTAAATAACCATCAAGATGGCGGTCTTATCCGTAGCATCTAAAAATTCAAAAGGACCACTCTGCATATTTTCAGGGCTACCCTCTCTAATATCAGATGCTATAACAGCATCATTACCATATTTTTCACGTAACTTCATCGTAAGTTCAGAGCCAATTTGACCGCTAGCACCGATGATTAAAATTCGTTCTGTCATTCGTAAAATTTTGCAGGACAAATATACAAGATTTCTAGGTAGTTTCACTACATAAATTGAGTAATAAAGTAAACGTTCGTAAGAATATGAAAAACTAATTCTCCCTATTTACACTAGTTCGACAAGAATCCTTATTTTTGATTTTTTAATTACCTATAATACGAATTATGAATTGGAAACAACTGCTTTCACTACAACGATTTGGAGATACTACAAAACGTCATAGACATCTACAAGATGAGACTCGTTTAGGGTTTGAGGTAGATTATGATCGGATTATTTTTTCGGATTACTTTCGCTCTCTTCAAGACAAAACACAAGTTGTTCCCCTATCAGAAGTAGATTTTGTACACACCCGTCTTACCCATAGTCTAGAAGTAAGTGTGGTAGGACGTACGTTGGGACGCATTGTGGGGCAAGAAATACTTCACAAACATCCTGAACTTAAAAAAGATGGGTATAAATTTAATGATTTTGGGGCTATTGTAGCGGCGGCAGCCCTTGCACATGATATTGGAAATCCCCCATTTGGACACAGTGGAGAACGTGCTATTGGCGATTTTTTTAAAAATGGTGATGGTCGTAAATATAAAATGCATCTTACGGCTTCGCAATGGGAAGATTTGGCCAATTTTGAAGGAAATGCTAATGGTTTTAGATTACTGACCGAATCCAGACAAGGCATGCAAGGCGGTCTTCGCTTATCCTACGCAACGCTTGGTGCTTTTATGAAATACCCAAAAGAATCTATTCCTGTACAAAAAACAACACATATTGCTGAAAAAAAATATGGTGTTTTTCAAACAGATGTTCCTTTCTTTAGGGAGTTAGCCGAAGAATTGGGCTTGCAACCTATCCGAAAAGGCGAAAATACCTTTTATCGTCATCCTTTAGCTTATTTGGTAGAAGCAGCCGATGATATTTGTTATTCTATTATTGATTTTGAGGATGGTATTAATCTGGGACTAATATCAGAAGATAAAGCATTAGAATATTTATTGAACCTTGTTCGAGAAAATATTATTACCGACAAGTATCACAAACTTAGTACCCAAAAAGACCGTTTGAGTTATCTACGGGCATTGGCCATTCAATCATTAATATTAGAAGCGGCTCGTGTTTTTATAACCAATGAGCAAGCTATCTTAGACGGCTCTTTTGAGTATTCATTGTTAGATAAATGCCGTTACGAAGCACAGCTTAAAGATATTATTACTATTAGTGTTCAAAAAATCTATTTAAGCAAAGAAGTTGTTGAAAAAGAAATAAAAGGATACGGCGTTCTAACGAACCTTTTACACGTTTTTACAACGGCTGTTAATAATGAATTTGAAGGGAAAACAACCGGTTTTGACAAACTTGTTTTAGCATTACTACCTGACGAATATCGAGGTGTAAAAGAGTCACTTTACGAACGCTTGTTAAGTATTTGCTCTTTTGTTGCCGGCATGTCTGATAGATATGCTATCTTGCTAAACAATAAGCTTACATAAATTTTTGCCATGGACGATAAAATATATTATACCGAACATCAAAAATTCACCCAATGGTGGCTATGGCTACTTATTTTGAGCCTTAATCTTTTTTTTATCGTTAACCTTTTTAAAAGTATAGGTGTTGACCATACCGATACTCCCGATACAAAAATATTATTTATTGTTAGCGTACTCAATATTTTGCTGACTGTTTTGTTTTTCAGTATTCGGTTGGATACGAGAATTAAAAAATCGGGAATTGAGGTTCGACTTTTTCCTTTTAGACGCAATTACAAACATTTTTATTGGGATAAAATAGCAAAAATTTACACCCGAGTATACAAACCCATTTTGGAATATGGAGGTTGGGGTGTCCGATATGGATCAAAGGGTAAAGCCCTTAATATTTCGGGTAATAAGGGACTCCAAATTGAATTTACTACCGGAAAAAAATTACTGATTGGGACTCAAAATCCCGAAGAAATTAATCGAATTTTAAAACAGCTTAACAAATAATATAATAAACCGAAAATGATAGAATTAGCAGGAATAATTATCTTAGGAATTATAGCACAGTGGTTGGCTTGGCGACTTAAAATACCCGCAATCTTACCACTTATCTTAACAGGGCTTTTTGTCGGGGCTTTTTCAACACTACTTACCCCTGATGGGAGTAAATGGATAGAACCTATATGGAATGGTCAAAGAGGACTTTTCCCCGGCGAACGTTTGTACAACATCGTGTCTTTATCCATTGCGCTTATTCTTTTTGAAGGAGGGATGACGCTCAAAAAAGATGAAATTAAAAATGTAGGAACGGTCATTTACCGACTTATAACTTGGGGTGCTTTAATTACTTTTGTTACTGCGGGAGTGGCTACCCATTATATCCTCCATTTAAGTTGGTCTATTTCTTTTCTTTTTTCGGCACTAATCATTGTTACCGGACCCACGGTTATTGCACCCATATTAAGAAATTTAGCGGTAAAAAAAGACATCTCTACCGTATTAAAATGGGAAGGTATTCTCATTGATCCTATAGGAGCCTTGGCAGCGGTTTTGGTCTATGAATTTATTTCAACCATTGGCGGTGGATCACACGGTATAGAATTTACACAAGATGCTTTATTAAACTTTGGAAAAATTATTGTTATTGGAACCTCTATTGGTTTTACGGCAGCCTATGCATTTTCCATTGCGCTTAAAAACAAATGGATTCCACATTATTTAATAAATGTCGTTTCTTTGGCAACTGTATTGGCTGTGTTTGTAATAGCAGACTTATTTGCACATGAAAGTGGCTTAATTTCTGTCGTAATTATGGGGATGGTTTTGGGGAATATGAAAATAAAGGCGCTAAAAGATGTATTATACTTTAAAGAGGCTATTAGTATTCTTTTAATTTCTATTCTTTTTATCTTATTATCGGCAAATATTAATATTTCGGACTTATTAATCGTATATAATTGGGAATCGCTACTTCTCTTTGGCATTATTATATTTTTGGTAAGACCTTTAGGGGTGTTCTTTAGTACTCGAAATAGTAATTTAAATGTCAACGAAAAACTTTTTATCAGTTGGGTTGGTCCTCGAGGAATTGTAGCGGCAGGAATTGCTTCATTATTTGGATTAAAACTGAGTGCACAGGGTGTTGAAGGAGCAGAATACATTACCCCATTGGTTTTTATGGTTGTTTTAGGAACGGTACTTCTCAATGCAACAACAGCACGATTAGTTGCTAAAATCACCGGAGTATTATTAAAAAAATCAGAAGGAATTCTTATTGTTGGCGCTTCGCCACCGGCAAGATTAATTGCCGAATATTTACAAAAGAACAAGCGACATGTTGTGCTAATAGACAGCAATCCAAAACATATTGAAAATGCAAAGCAAAAAGGTTTAGATGCTGTGGAGTGCGATATTTATTCTGACGATTTGTTAGAAAACATAGAACTAAACGATATGGGTTATTTATTAGCCCTAACCGGAAGCAATCTGATTAATGAATACGCGCTTTCAAAACTAAAAGATCATTTTGGAGAACACGGGGCTTTTCGATTAATCAGTGCCGATGAAATGCACAATGTATTGCCTAAACCCAAAGAAGGACTGGTTTCGCAAACCGATGATTATATTAATATTAGCGAAGTAGTTCGTGATTATCCCACTATTCACGAAATTAAAATTAAATCAAAAGAACACTTTAAGCAACTGCTGGAAAACACCAAAAACAACACAAAAACAATCCCTCTATTTATAAAAGATAGTAAAGGTGAGATTCATCTTATTGCTCATAGAATCGATGAAAAATTATGGGATAAGGGCAGCCTATTTGTATATATTGGTGACAAAATAGACCAAAAGATACAAAAATAATAGATAAAGCTAATTAGAGATCTTTCTGTTTAACATATACTAAATCCTAGTATGTCCTATAAATTAACCGGATATAAGCCCTCTTTTTTGTAACTTCGTAGTGCAAAATCACGGATATAAACAAGTTGTAGGACATTGGAAAAATGAAGAACTGGAAATACATATTGAGAGTAATTGGAATTTTAACCATAGGACTTCTATTGGTTAAAATGACTTACCAATTCAAGTACTCGACATTTATGTTTGACTTGATATTTTTTGGTGGACTTTCGATTATTGGGCTGATATTTTTGATTTGGTCATTATTTACTGACTTGAAACATTTCCGAATAGGAAAGAAAACATTTTTACTATTCCCAATTGGCTTGGCAATAATTTTTACGACTATAATTTTGATATGGAATGCTCAGATAAATTCAAATTTTGATAAGCCTACACTTGTACGCATATTTTATGATGGCGATTTCAATGGAACGGGAATTGATTTTAAGACTGACGGCACCTACATATTTGATAATTCTGCTATCGGACTAAGCAACTATTTTTATGGTGAATATGAAATTAATGGTAATAGAATAATTCTTGACAAAAATAATCTTGACAATGTGGTTATGACCAACCAACTTGAAATTCGACCAAAAACAATAGAATATTCAGATAGGAAGGAAGTTGAAAATTATGTATATCAAATTGATAAAAAAGGAAATGTTTTAAAAAATGAAACACAATTTAGATTAGTCGTTGATAAGCGTAAATGAAATAGATGGAAGCCATAACTTTTATCATATCGATGATTCTTCTAATCGGACTAATTTTGTCCCCTATTCTTCTGTTCATTGGAATATGGAAGTTAAAGAAATCAAAGTTTAATTTTTTGACTTATTTAATTTTAGGATTAGTAATCACAGCAGGAATTACCTTGACTTTTGCTTGGTGGGCAGATTATTCCGACCAACTATTATTGAGCCATTATGGATATGACTTGGACGCTATGAATGACTTTGAACGATATGGGAATGTAAAGAGCGAAGATTTGGAAAAAGTAAAACAGATTGAAATTGGTTACTTTGGAATTGGTTGGCCATTAAAAGCCACTATGACTTATGTTTTTTATTGTCCGTATTTGTTAATTGTATACCTAATAGGAATAACCATTAGAAAAATGAAACAGAAGAGAAATAACAAAAACGCCCTACAACAAAAAATATAGTGCATTTGGCAGATAGTGCTAAAAATGAAGATGATAGCAATTAATAAACATAGTGATAAATTGAAAAATTGGAGTGTTAAAATGCCAAACGCACCATATTTAAACCGTTAGGCAATAACCCCTACTGAAAAAAAACCGTTGAATGTTTTAGCTAATGAAAAGAGAATAAAGGAAAGAAAATGAAAATAAAATAATAAAAAAATTATATTAAATGAGTGAAAATAGTTGTAATATAAATGACAAAGGAAAAAGCTGCTGTTCTACATCTGCCAACACGAATACCGCAACCAATCTACAAGAGCATTGGAATAATGCTTATTTAAATAGTCCCGAAGAGAAGTTGGGATGGTTCGAAACCGACTTAACACCAACTCTAAATCTGGTTACTAAAACGAATTTAAATAAAAGTGCTCGAATATTAAATGTTGGTGCGGGAAGTACTACACTAATAGATGAACTTATTAAATTAGGTTATACTGATTTAATTGCATCAGACCTTAGCGAGGTTGCTTTAGAAAAGTTAAAGAACAGAATTAAAAGTACAAAAGTTGACTATCTAGTTGATGATTTAACTAAATCAACTAAATTAACCAAAATTGAGAATGTTGACTTGTGGATTGATAGAGCAGTTCTTCATTTTTTTACGAAAAATAATGAACAAGATGCTTATTTTGAATTATTAAAAAGTAAGGTAACTAAAAATGGGTTTGTAATTCTCGCTGAATATAATTTAGATGGAGCCACAGTTTGTGCCGGACTTCCTGTTTATAGATACAGTAAAGATATGTTGGTTGAAAAGTTAGGGCGCGAGTTTGAATTATTGGAAAGTTTTGAATATATGTATTATATGCCATCTGGAGCTAAAAGACCATATATTTATACATTATTTGTTAAAAAAGGACAATAAAAACGTTGGGTAACAAAGAACTGAGGTAAAAACCAAATATGGTATACAAATTAACAGCATAAAATTATTTTTAACCTGTAGCCATATTTCAGGACTAGACATTTATTTGACTGAACCGTATGAAAAAGAAAAAAAGAATTATATTATTACTAATTTTTATAACACCAATTGTTTTCATTTTTACAGCAAACTATTCAATAGAAAAAAATGCTGAAAACAAAACATTTTCAAACTCGTCTGAAATTAAAAAAAATAAGGTTGGACTAGTACTCGGAACTTCAAAAAATCTAAAAAATGGTAGAATTAATTTGTACTTTAAATACCGAATAAACGCAACAGTTGAACTTTATCAAAAAGGAAAAATTGATTTTGTTTTAGTAAGTGGTGATAATGGAAATAAAAATTATGATGAACCGACTGATTTCAAAAAGGAATTGATAAAACAAGGAATTCCAGCAAATAAAATTTTATTGGATTATGCAGGATTTCGAACATTAGATTCAGTAGTAAGATCAAAAGAAATTTTTGGTCAAATAAGTATAACTGTTATTTCACAAAAATTCCATAATGAACGAGCTATTTATCTTGCCGAAAAAAATGGAATTTCAGCAGTTGGATTTAATGCAAGAGATTTAAGTGGACGATATGGTTTAAAAACTCGAATTAGAGAATATTTTGCAAGAACAAAGGCTTATTTGGATATAATATTTGGAGTAAAACCTAAATTTTTAGGAAAGAGAATTGAAATAAAATAAAAGTGATACGCCAACAATGCATATAATCCATTGTTAATGAAAGCCTAACCACGAAAATCTTCGCGGTTTTTTATCTGGTTTTTATTTGCTAAATTACGTGCTAAACCACACAACGTATCATATACAAGACCGATAAGTATGAAAATGATTTCAGCCTTTAAACATTTTCTAAATAATTTTGAGAGAGAATTAGAAAGAAAAAAATCTACACGATAATGCCACTCAACATTACCTAATATCCATTGTGGCTAAAATCTTTCCCAAACATTTTTTTTGCAAATCAAATACCGCGAATTCGCAAGATTTATCTAATTTTATAATTTGATAATTGGGCTTAATTAACCGATAAGGTTTTTTAGCCAAAACCATAAATCATCGTATATGAAATTTATAGATTATTATAAAATATTAGGGATTAACAAAAGCGCTACGGAGAAAGAAATAAAAAAAGCCTACCGAAAATTGGCTCGTAAATACCATCCGGATGTAAATCCCAACGATAAAGAGGCAGAAAAAAAGTTTAAAGAAATAAATGAAGCCAATGAAGTCTTGAGTAATCCTGAAAATCGTAAAAAATACGATCAATACGGTAAGGACTGGAAACATGCCGAAGAATTTGAAAAAGCAAAACAGCAACAGCAAGAACAGCAGCAGTATCAGCGACAATACAGCGGTTCCCATTTTTCGGAAAGTGACTTTTCCGATTACTTTGAATCCATGTTTGGAAAACAAACCTCCTCTAGAGGCAGTAGACAGCAAATGAAATTTAAAGGACAGGATTATAATGCCGAGCTGGTTTTACAATTACGCGATGTCTATAAATCCCACAAACAAATAGTGACGGTAAATGGCAAAAATATACGTTTAACTATTCCTGCCGGTATAGAAAACGGACAGGTTATCAAAATTAAAGGAAAAGGAGGTGCCGGAAGGAATGGAGGCCCTAACGGAGATTTATATATTCGTTTCGTAATCAATAATAACACAGACTTTAAGCGAGAAGGTAGCACCTTATACAAAACAGTAGAAATAGACCTTTATACTGCAGTATTAGGAGGCACCATTACCACCGCTACTTTTGACGGAAAAGTTAAACTAAAAATTGCTGCCGGAACACAAAATGGGGCTAAAGTTAAACTTAAAGGCAAAGGATTTCCCGTGTATAAGAAAAAAGATCAATTTGGCGATTTAATTATTACCTACACCGTTCGCATTCCAACCCATCTATCTGCCAAAGAAAAAGAATTGTTTAAAGAACTTCAAAAACTACGTTAATTATGTCAAAACAAAAGCTCTTATTAGTAGATACACTCTGTAGCACTTATAAAATTGATGTGTCTTTTATCAATGAATTAAGAGGTGTTGGATTGCTTAAAGTAAAAACCATTGAGCAGTCCGAATATATTCATATCGATGTATTATCCGATTTAGAAAAAATGATCCGACTACATCAAGACCTTAATGTCAACATTGAAGGTATAGATGTTATTTTTAACCTCTTACAAAAAGTGGAATCTTTACAAAACGAACTGACAAGTGTAAAAAACAGGCTGTGTCTGTATGAAAACTAAATAACGAGAGCAACTATTCGCCTAAAAGCTCATTAATTCTACTTAAATTAGGAGCTAAAATTATTTCAATTCGTCTGTTCTTAGCGCGTCCGGTAGCTGTGGTATTATCGTCCACCGGAAGAAACTCACTACGTCCTGCAGCTGTAATTTGTTGTGGGTTTACCCCTTTTTTCTCCAGAATTCGCACTATAGCCGTAGCTCTTTTTACCGATAAATCCCAATTATCTTGAAGCGTTGTTCCATGATAGGGTACATTATCGGTATGACCTTCTATTAAAACTTCAATATCCGGATTTACCAATAGCACTTCTCCTAATTTTTTAACGGCTTGTCTTCCTTGAGACCCAACCGCCCAACTTCCGGAATTAAACAACAATTTGTTTTCCATAGATACATATACTTTTCCGTTTTTTTTAGTGATACTAAGACCTTTACCCTCAAAGGAAGCCAAAGCATTAGTAACGGCATCACGTAGCGCATTCATCTTTGCTTCTTTAGCATCAATTAACTCTTCTAACTCTTCTATGGTCTGTGAACGAGCTTCTAGGGCGGCTTGTAGTTCTTGTAATCGTGTGTTTTCAGCAGCTAATGCCGCTTCTTTATCTTCCAGTTGCTGTAATAAATCACGTATGGTATTGGCTTTAGCCGATAATTCGGTAGCACTTTCTGTTTCTAAGGCTTCGTACGATGCTATTAATTTATCCAAACGAGCTTTGGCCGCCGTATATTCGTTCTCTAAACCCACTTTCCGATCGTTTAGATTTCGTAGCGTTCCTTCTAAATTTTTTACATCAGCCTGCAATTGATTTCGTTGTGCAACTAATGCTTCGTTATTATCTACTAACTCCGAGTTAGAGTGCAATAGTCTGTTATACTTGGTTTCTAAATCATCATATATCTTTTGAGAAACACAAGAGGATAAAAACACACTCATCAAAAAGAAATAAATAATTCTTTCTTTAGTAATACTTAATATTTTGATTTTTAACAAAATAAACTATTTACTTTAAACCTTTTTCTACTTGTGTAATAAAATCCGGAGCTTCTTGAGTTCCTTCCTCCGGAACACTTTGGTATGAATACACATCATTAACCTGTTCCCATAATTTAGCAAAACGCTCCTTAGAGGTGCTTTCTTTTAAATAATTGTAATAGCGTTTTAAGGTCTCTTGACTATCCACTCTATCTAATAATGAATAAATCATTTTTTTAAGTTCACTTGTTTTCATAATTTTATTCTAATTGTATTTATACATTTATTTCAACTAATACTGGGCAATGATCGGAGTGTACAGCATCCGACAATATAGCTGCTCTCGTAATTTTGCTTTCTAGTGGTTTTGATACCATATTATAATCCAAACGCCACCCTTTATTCCGCTCTCTGGCTCTTCCTCTATAACTCCACCAACTGTATTGATTCGGTTCGTGATTAAATAACCTAAAACTATCCACAAAACCACTCGCTATAAACTTCGTAAGCCACTCCCTTTCTACCGGCAAAAACCCGGAAACATTTTTTAATCGAACCGGATCATGAATATCAATCGGTTGGTGACAAATATTATAGTCTCCACATATAACGAGATTTGGATGCTTTTGTTTTAATTCATTGATATAATTTAAAAATTCATCCATATAATTGAGCTTAAAGGCCAGCCGCGCATCACTTGTTCCGGATGGTAAATATAAACTCATTACGGAAATCCCATCAAAATCAAGTCTTAAATTTCGACCTTCAAAATCCATAGTCTCAATTCCCGTTCCGTACACCACTTTATTAGGCTCTTTTTTAGCTAATACAGCCACACCACTATAGCCTTTCTTTTGAGCAGAAAACCAATAATTATACGAATAACCGGCTTCTTCAAAAACAGACAAATCCAACTGCTCTTTATGTGCCTTTATTTCTTGTAGACACAAAACATCCGGATTGGTTGCTTTTAACCAATCAATAAAACCCTTTTTTAATGCGGCACGAATACCGTTTACATTGTACGAAACAATTTTCATATATTCTATTTTGACTCACAAAGATACTTTTTTACACCGAGATTACCCTTGTATTTAGACCGTGTTTTTGTAAAGATTCTGTTAAAACCGGATGTGCTATTTTGGCAAAACAACAAATCTGTTTGAGTAGCAATTAAAATTTCCGTAGGTTTGTGATAATGCTTCAAAAAATAGTATATATCATTCTTTTACTCTTCACGCTACAGACTTGGAGTCAAGACCAAGTTTTAGCAACGGATTACTTTAGAAGAGGGGAATTTGAAAAAGCCGCTAATTTATACGGCAAACTCCATAACGAAAACCCTCATAATAGCTATTATTTTAAATATTTACTAAAAAGTTACCAAGCCTTAGAAGCCTACCAAACAGTAGACTCCATAATCAACAATCAACTCAAAAAAAAATCAAAAAAGCCCTTTTTATGGGTGGAATTAGGTTATAATTTTGCCTTACAACATCAAGAAGATCAAGCGAAAAATTATTATGATAAAGCAATAGCTATATTACAGGAAACCCCAAGATATGGTTATCAAATTGCTAAAAGTTTTCAAGACAATCATTTGTTAGATTATGCACAAACAGCCTACCAGCTATTGATGGAAAAGTTACCCAATGCTAACTACAACTATCAACTCGCCGCTATTTACGGTGAAAAAGGGAATATCTCTAAGATGTTTGACACCTATTTGGATATGGTGGAAAGACAAGGAGGTTCGCTTCAAAATATACAACGCTTTATAGGGAAATTTCTCACCAATGATCCGCAAGACAAAAACAATTTGCTTTTTAGAAAATTATTGATTGCCCGTTTACAAGAACATCCGGCAGACGAGTGGAACAAACTCTTGTCTTGGCTTTACCAAATGCAACAAGACTATGCAAAGGCTTTACGTCAAGAAAAAGCAGTATATCAACGTCACAAAGAAGATCTGTCCGGCATAATTAATGTTGGGGCTATGGCTTTTGACACAAAAGATTATGCTACGGCCAAAGAAGCATTTACCTATTGTACAGAGCACTCCCTGGATGTAGAAATAAAAATGCACGCCATTTACTATTTAGTAGAAAGTTTACGGGCTACAGAGTCCGATGTCAACAAAATAGATACTGCTTATCAAGTTGTTTTTAATGAATATGGTAAAGGGATCCTCACAACTAAACTTCAGGTATCGTATGCCAATTTTTTGACCTTTACCACCAACCAACCCCTAAAAGCGATAAGGGTACTGGAAGAGGCCTTACAGAATAACTTAGATAAATTTCAAAAAGCTGAAATAAAAATACAGTTGGCCGATATTATGGTATACACAGGTGATTACAACCATGCCTTAATCAACTATTCTCAAGTCCAGTTGGATTTAAAAAGTCATGCATTGGCACAGTTAGCCAGATATAAAGTGGCACAAACCTCCTATTTTAAAGGGGATTTTGAATGGGCTAATATTCAACTAAAAGTATTAAAAAGAGGAACGGCAAATCTTATCTCTAACAACGCCATTGGATTAAGTTTACTTATTGATGATAATACCGCTCAAGACTCTATTCCAACAGCCCTAATAAGATATGCTCATGCCGATTTATTAGCATATCAAAACAAAAACCAACAGGCTATTGATAGCCTCAGCAGTTTGTTAAAAGATTTTAAAGGACATCCTATTGAAGATGAAGCCTTTTATAAACGGGGTGAACTCTACAAAAAAATGCAAAATTATCCGGCAGCTATTGCTGATTATCTCACAGTTTTAGAATTAAAAGATAACGATATATTGATAGATGATGCTCTTTATAATGTTGCTGAACTTTACGATCAATCACTACACGAGCCTGAAAAAGCAAAAATATACTATAAAAAGATTGTATTTGAACACCCGTCCAGTATCTATCTCATCCCCTCTCGTAAACGCTATCGGCAATTACGAGGCGATACTTTGACACCTTAATAAGAAAAGGTGTGATCAAACAAAGAATTATTTGTTGTAATAACAAAGTTTTAGTTCTTTCCCATCAAAAACAGCGTAACTAAAATAACTAACCCAATCTCCTGTATTGACATATTTAGAAGTTTTTCCTATCTTTTTTTCCATGGGCAAATGCCGATGTCCAAACAGAAAATAATCAAAAGCTTCTTTTTGGTATTGCTCTTTACAGTATTGAATGAGCATTTCTTTATCATCTCCTAAAAAAGCGACATCTTCCTCTCCGGAAATATACTTGTTTTTCAAAGACAAATAACGGGCAAAAGGCACACCAATATCCGGATGTAACCAACGGTAAAACCATTTTGAAACCGGATTTTTAAAAACTCTTTTCATCCCTTTATAGGCGTAATCTCCGGGTCCTAAACCATCGCCATGCCCAATTAAAAACTTTTTTCCATTGTATTGAAATGTCTTAGGGAAATGATACACGGCCATCCCCAGTTCTGTGGTAAAATAATCCCGAACCCACAAATCGTGATTTCCAACAAAAAAATGGATTTTTATACCCTGTTCTTGCAAAGCTGCTAATTTGGAAAGAACCCTAATAAATCCTTTAGGCACCACCGTTTTATATTCAAACCAAAAATCAAACAAATCGCCTAGTAAAAACAATTCCGTTGCATCTTCTTTTATCGTATCTAACCATTGAATAAACAAAGTTTCTCTTTGCCTGCTCTTTTCCGGAGTGGGCGCGCCAAAATGTTGATCGGATGCAAAATATAGTTTCATAGGTCTAATCTAAAGACTTTTGTTCCTGTTCTAAAACCTTTTGTATCATATTATCATAAGGCTCGTACATTTGATAAAAAGCCGTTTCCCCGAATAACTCTCTGGCTGCTAATGCCTTTAGGTATGTTTTTAATAAAGTCCTTTTTGCAAGACTTACTTTTATAGAAGATTCTTTTAGATAGGCTTGCAGCATAGCTGTGCTATCAAAATCATTTTTAAAAGTAGCCCAAGGCATCGCAGAAAATTTAGTTCTATTTTCGTCTATATAGTCAAAAACAAAACTATTGATATCTATTAAATGATACGACGGATAATAAAGTGTCGTATCAATAGCGACGAATAGGTCGGGAATAATACCGCCTCCGCCATATACCACTTTGCCCTTTGGGGTGGTGTATTTTAAACTATCATTAATAGGAATACTATCTTTATGAAGTAATTCTCCACTTTCAATTCTATGGAATTTATCCCGGTAGTAATCCAAACTTCCGTGGTGATCGTAGGGTTTTTGGATGGAGCGTCCGGTTGGTGTATAATAACGAGCTGTAGTTAAGCGAACCGCCGACCCGTCACCTAAGCCCATTTCTTGCTGAACCAAACCCTTTCCAAAAGAGCGGCGTCCTACAATAATAGCTCTATCATTATCCTGTAAAGCACCCGCAACAATTTCTGAAGCTGAGGCTGACTCTTCATCTATCAACACATAGAGTTTTCCTTTCTCAAAATTACCCTTAGCACTTGCAAAAGATTTGGTGATTTTAGCCGCCTTGTTTTTGGTAAATACAATTAACGCCCCTTGCGCCAAAAACTCGTCGGCAATTTTATTAGCAACCTCTAAAAATCCACCGGAATTTCCGCGTAAGTCTAAAACAAGGGTTTTCATTCCATTCGATAGAAGTGCTGTTAATGCCTCCTTAAATTCGGTGTACGTATTTCGTGCAAAACGTTCTATTTTAATATAGCCCATATCCTTATTAACCATATAATAAACCGGTACACTTGTAAGGTTTACTTCATCTCTATTAAAGTTAAACTCTAAGATACTATCCGCTTGTTTTCTATAAATTCTTAAGTGTACTTCATCTGCTTTAGTCCCCTTAAGCTCTGCCATTACTTGATTGCTATTAAGTAATTTACCGTATAAGGTATCTCTATTAGCTATTAAAATTCGATCTCCGGCTTTAAGACCAGCCTTTTCACTGGGTCCGTCTTTAATGACTCGCAATACGGTTACAGAGTCTCTTATTAATCGAAATTGAATACCAATACCTTTAAAATGACCCTCCATATTTTCTTGAATACCTTGCAAATCCTTTTTAGGGATATACACGGAATGAGGATCTAAATTGGTAAGTAAATTAGTAATGGATACATCTAATAAAGAATCGGTATCTACATCATCCACATAATCGTATTGTATATAATCGATCAGTCGTTTAATTTTATTCTCTTGTTGGTTTGACGATAAGAACCCCAAACCATTTTCTTTATAATCAAATGAACTCCCTATTAGAATTCCAATAGAAAGGGCAATTCCTATCCATAGTGCTGTATTTGCGTTTTTATTGGACATCCTCTAACTTATTTAAATGGACCCCTGCTTTACTCAAAAAATCAATTCCTGAAGTATCTTTATAGGCCTCTAAATAAACCACCCGTTCTATTCCGGATTGATGAATTAATTTACTACACTCTTTACACGGCGACATAGTAAGGTAAAGCGTTGCGCCTTTACAAGTTTGTGTAGAACCGGCCACTTTTAAAATGGCATTAGCCTCCGCATGCAAAACGTGCCATTTGGTGCTTCCTGACTCATCTTCACAATGGTTATCAAAACCCGAAGGGGTACCATTATACCCGTCGGAAATAATCATACGGTCTTTAACAATTAAGGCACCTACTTTTTTGCGTTTGCAATGCGACAATTTAGCCCACTCTTTAGCCATTCGCATATAGGCTTTGTCATATCGTAATTGTTTGTCTTTCATGATGCTTGCGAAGGTACAGCTTTATTTATATTTTAAAAAAATGGATTTCCCTAAGTATGGATATATCAAATCATCCAATTTTATTCGCCTGTTTCTTTTTTATCAAAAAACTCTTTTAAGTCAATAAACTCATAGGGTTTACTAATAATTTTTTTATTAGCATTCAAAATAAAATACGTGGGTGTGGCATATACATTGTAATGTCTTGCTATGGGGTTTTCCCATTTTCCCAAACCTAAAACATGGGAAAATTCAGGATAATAATAGGTTTCTGCTTTCCATTTTTCTTTACTTTCTTCGGTTTCCATACCTACGGCAATTACTTTATAATCCTTTTTCTCTTTGATATATTCATGCAGTTTTGGAATCTCTTTAAGACAATGCGGACAAGAAGAACTCCAAAAAACAAGAATATAATAGGTGTAATCGTTTAATTGATATAAACTTTTAGCTTTGCCATTCTCTTTCCAAGAAAAATCTTCAGCCATTCTGCCTACGGCAGTTTTTAAATCCTGTTGTAAACCTAACACAAATTTGTCGTTTTGGTATGCTTTAGGTAACTTGTTGTAATAAGACTCCAATAGAAAGTCAGTCATAACAATATTTTCGTCTTTAGCATAAGATTGAATTAAAGCTTTAATAAAACCTGATTTTAATTCTTGATTATCAATTTTTTGCATTACATCAGAAATTGATTTTTTATATAGATTATTCTGGGTTGTCTCATCTCTGGCAACCGTAAGATAAAAAACATAATCCATCACTTTGTCAATCAATATGGAAGAAAAGATAAGGTTCGTATTGTTAAAATCAACCCTATCAAAATAATGTGCTTTTATATAAGGGAGGTACGCCACAGGATCCTTTATAGGGACTTGAGGTTGTACACGAACATTCGCAATCACCAAATCTTTGACCAAATCTGATGCTTCTGTTTGGGTAAAGGTTTCAAAATCTTGCTTAAATTGATTAAAAGCATCGGTATATTGTGCTTTAATTTTGGCGATATGTAAACTGTCTTGCACCTTAAAATAGGCCACTTGTAGTGAATCTAAATGCGCCTGTACAACACCAAATCTATCTAAGGCTTTGTAATAGTTTTGGTTATCCTCTGATTTATCAAAAACAGGAAGCTCGAGGGGTTTATTCGAATCAAAACTTATAGAAAAAGAATTTCCCGTGTACAGACAATCAACATAGTCCATAGTTTTTTGATTATAAAGTAAGCGATACATCCCATGATGGGAGTCATGGGGCAATACCAAATCAAAAATGCCGTCTTCCGCATCTGAATAACTAATATATTTTTGAGTAGCTCCCTCGGCACTGTACAAAATAACACGTTTGGTGTTTGGGGATTTAATGCTTAAATGTATGGTATCTAAAGCCTCTGTATTTTGAGCCAAAGAGAAAAGATAACTGAGTAAAAATGAGAATAAAAATATTTTGCGCATTATTAGTACTGTTTTATGGTGACGAAATTACAATAATCAGACCAAATCCTATAGCACAAAAGAAATAGAAGTAAAAATTTAACATTTATATGTAATTATATCCTAAAATATAGAAACAAGATTAAAAAAATGAGGTTTTGTGATTGTAATGTGGTTTACG
This sequence comes from Flavobacteriaceae bacterium, assembly GCA_024763245.1. Taxonomy (GTDB): domain Bacteria; phylum Bacteroidota; class Bacteroidia; order Flavobacteriales; family Flavobacteriaceae; genus DQTL01. Next base: position 16,827 of record JANTFW010000012.1, read on the forward strand.
GAAATTGATAATACAGAGGTGGCACTGGTGTTACGTTCGGAGTCAACGAAAATAAGTTATCAAAAAAATAATCACTCCTCTAATTTTCTGTAAAAATATATTTGCTATTCGTTTATTAGTATGTAGGTTTGCCCGATGAATTATTTATCTATTGAAAATATCAGCAAATCTTTTGGAGAAAGAGTTTTATTTGAACACATCTCTTTTGGAATCAATAAAAACCAAAAAATTGCTTTTATTGCCAAAAATGGAACAGGAAAAACGACCTTACTCAACATAATTTCAGGAATTGAAAGCAGTGACAGTGGACAAATAATTCAACGTAAAGGGATACAAATTGCTTACTTATCCCAAAAAATGGCTTTAAACCCAAACCTAAGTGTAGAACAAAGCATTTTTAATACCGATAATCCTATATTAAAAATAATTGAAACCTACGAAAAAGCACTGGAAAATCCGGGAGATTCCGAAGCCTACCAACAGGCTTTTGAAAAAATGGAACAACACCAAGCCTGGGATTTTGAAACCCAGTACAAACAAATATTATACAAACTAAAACTTGAAAATCTACATCAAAAAGTAAAAACACTTTCAGGTGGGCAACAAAAAAGGCTTAGCCTTGCCATTTGCTTACTCCAAAATCCTGATTTGTTAATTTTAGACGAACCCACCAATCATTTGGATTTAGACATGATTGAATGGTTAGAGAATTACTTTAAAAAAACAAAAATCACTCTTTTTATGGTTACCCATGACCGGTATTTTTTAGAAAGAGTTTGTAATGAAATTATTGAATTGGATGAAGGAAAAATATATAAATACACTGGAAACTACTCGTATTTCTTAGAAAAGAAAGAAGCACGACTTGCCATTGAAAAAGCAACACAAGAAAAAGCAAAAAACTTATATAACAAAGAGCTGGAATGGATGCGCAGACAGCCCAAAGCCAGAACGACAAAATCAAAATCCAGAATAGATTCTTTTTATGAAACCAAAGAACTTGCTCACAAAAAAAGGCAAGATCATACCGTTCAATTGGCACTCCATATGGAACGATTGGGAAGTAAAATAATTGAACTTCACCATGTGAACAAGTCTTTTGGAGATCAACCCATTATCAAAAACTTAAGTTATGTGTTTAAAAAAGGAGATCGAATCGGTGTTATTGGAAATAATGGTAGTGGAAAAACAACACTATTAAACCTTATTACCGGCAATCTAAAGCCGGATAAAGGTAAAATTATTATTGGTGAAACGGTCAAATTCGGATACTATTCACAACAAGGAATTCACATAAAACCGGAACAAAAAGTGATTGATGTAATTCGTGAATTTGGCGAATATATTCCCCTTACAAAAGGAAGGTCATTATCCGCCGGTGGCTTGTTAGAGCGGTTTTTGTTTAACCGAAAACAACAATATGACTACGTTCAAAAACTAAGTGGTGGTGAGCAAAAAAGACTTTATTTATGTACGGTTCTCATTCAAAATCCAAACTTTTTAATACTAGATGAACCAACCAATGATTTGGATATTATCACACTAAATGTACTGGAAAATTTCTTGTTAGATTATCCGGGTATATTGCTAACGGTCTCACATGATCGCTACTTTATGGATAAAATTGTTGACCATCTTTTTGTATTAAAAGAGGGGGTTATTCAAGATTTCCCCGGGGACTATAGCGATTATAAAGCCTATAGCGAGTTGCAACCCAAACAAACAGTAACCAAGAAAAACCTATCAACTCGTGATAATTCGCATAAAAAAATCAGCTTATCTTATTTAGAAAAAAAAGAGTTCGAAAATTTAGAAAAGGAAATCGCACAGCTCAATAAAGAAAAGCAGGATATAGAAAATAGTTTTGTATCGCAAAACATTCCACAAGATAAAATGTATGAAATGGGGCAAAAACTAGAAAAACTCATTCAACAGCTACAACAAAAAGAAGAGCGTTGGTTGGAAATAAGCATTAAAATGGAGACCTAACAACACCACTAAATTTTCGAAAGACCTTAATGCAAAAAATTGTATTTTTGCAGTATTATAAATTATTAACATTATCACATTATTATGAGCGATAAAGAAAAAGCAGCCAAATTAAAAGCATTACAACTCACTTTAGATAAATTAGACAAAACCTACGGTAAAGGAACGGTTATGAAAATGGGCGATACCGCCATTGAGAACATCGATGCCATTCCCTCCGGATCCTTAGGTCTCGATATTGCATTAGGCGTAGGTGGTTATCCTAGAGGTCGTGTTATTGAAATCTACGGGCCGGAATCTTCTGGTAAAACCACACTTACACTTCATGCTATAGCTGAAATTCAAAAACAAGGAGGTATTGCCGCTTTTATAGATGCAGAACACGCTTTTGATCGCTATTATGCGAAAAATCTAGGTATTGATATTGATAATTTAATTATTTCACAGCCCGACCACGGAGAACAAGCCTTAGAAATTACCGATAACCTTATACGATCCGGTGCTATTGATTTGGTGGTAATTGACTCCGTCGCCGCCCTAACCCCAAAAAGTGAAATTGAAGGAGAAATGGGTGATTCTAAAATGGGATTACACGCCCGTTTAATGTCACAAGCCCTAAGAAAATTAACCGGTGCTATTCACAAAACCAACTGTACTGTTATTTTTATCAATCAATTACGCGAAAAAATCGGGGTGATGTTTGGAAATCCCGAAACCACAACCGGTGGTAATGCCTTAAAATTTTATGCCTCCGTACGATTAGATATCCGTCGTAGAACACAAATTAAGGATGGCGAGAATGTTATGGGTAATCGTACTAAAGTAAAAGTAGTGAAAAATAAAGTGGCTCCACCTTTTAAAATAGCCGAATTTGATATTATGTATGGCGAAGGGATTTCTAAAGTAGGTGAAATTTTAGATTTAGGCGTGGAATACGATATTATTAAAAAAAGTGGCTCTTGGTTTAGTTATGGCGACACCAAACTAGGACAAGGACGCGATGCTGTTAAAAAACTTATTGCTGATAACCCGGAATTAGCCGAAGAACTAGAAGAAAAAATCACGGAAGTGATTAATGGTAAAAACGAATAAATCACTTTACCCATTTCTAAAATAATACACAAGAGAAAAAACTCTGATAGATTTTTATATTCTTCGAACACAATAGCATAAGCTCAAAAATAGGCTTGGAGCATTAAGCCCATTATAGGTCTGTTTTGGATTTTCTCTATGAATTAAAACTCATAATACTAAGAGATGATGAATTTATTTATATTCATCCATTTACTTATAGATTCGTATTACTTAGAATTCCTTACTTTTGCCTCCTAAAACTACGAAACAAGCATGACAAAAACGAATAAAATTGAGTTAATGGCTCCGGCAGGGAGTTTTGAATCCCTTCAAGCAGCATTAGATAACGGTGCCGATTCCGTATACTTTGGAGTAGAACAACTCAATATGCGTGCTCGGGCTTCTATCAATTTTACCTTAGACGATTTACAAGAAATATCGGATAGATGTAAAGCAAAAAAGGTTCGAACATACCTTACCTTAAATACCATTATCTACGATCACGATCTAAGTATAATAAAAACTTTAATAGATAAAGCTAAACAAGCTGATATTACGGCAATTATTGCAATGGATCAGGCGGTTATTGCTTATGCCAGACAGGTGGGTATGGAAATCCATATTTCTACACAAATCAATATTACTAATATCGAAACTTTAAAGTTCTATGCTATGTTTGCCGATACAGTAGTCTTAAGTCGTGAATTAAGTCTGGGTCAAATCAAAAAAATAACTACCGAAGTAGCCAAACAAGACGTTAGAGGGCCTTCCGGTAATCTGGTTGAAATAGAGGTTTTTGGTCACGGAGCTTTATGTATGGCCGTATCCGGAAAATGCTATATGAGTTTACACACCTTTAATTCCAGTGCCAATAGAGGGGCTTGCAAGCAAAATTGTCGTAAACCCTACACCGTTATTGATAAAGAAACCGGAGTGGAATTAGAAATAGACAACGAATACATCATGTCTCCCGAGGATTTATGTACTATCGATTTTTTAGATGAATTGGTAGAAGCCGGAGTACGTGTATTAAAAATTGAGGGACGTGGACGCGCTCCGGAATATGTAGCTAAAGTTATTAAAACATACCGTGAAGCTATTGATGCTATTTATGACAACACTTATTCCAAAGAAAAAGCAGCCTCTTGGATGACCGAATTAGAAAAAGTCTATAACCGCGGGTTCTGGGGTGGTTATTATTTAGGAAAAAAATTAGGACAATGGAGTGATACCCCGGGTTCTAAAGCCACGCAAAAGAAAATATATATTGGAAAAGGGGTTCATTATTATCCCAAAGCCGGTATTGGCGAATTTATGATTCAAGCCTATGACCTTAAAATTGGGGATACTTTGTTAATAACAGGCCCTACAACCGGTGCCCAAGAAGTAGAGTTGACAGAAATGATGGTCAATGATCATAATGCAGCAACTGCTGTTAAAGGAAATACCATTACCATGCCTATCCCTTTTAGAATTCGACCTTCTGATAAATTGTACAAGATTGTAAAAACTGAATTTGCAAACCAATAATAGTCTTATGCTTATAATAACACTACAACGGGCTAAATGCATAGGCTGTAACTACTGTCAAGAAGTAGCTCCGGAACAATACCGTATGTCCAAAAAAGATGGAAAAGCGGTTTTGTTACACGCACGCGAACGCAGTGGTTTTTATACCGTAAAATTACACGATATGACGGTATTAGAAGCTAACCAAAAAGCCGAAGAAGCCTGTCCTTCTAAAATTATAAAAGTAAAAGTGCAATAATTTTTTTAGTTTTAGTATTATATCCGTATTTTTGGAGATTGAGGTAATCCTTTTTAAAAGTCTAATAACTTTATAAAACGGTTAATCATAGAATCACTCTAATTTCGATACATTATTTTGTATGTATCATCTAATAAAGAAAATAGTATGAGTTGTACCAACTGCGGACAGCAAACAACAATAAAAACCTTACCCAACGGTTGTAAAAATAATGGGAGTTGCAGCACCCTTAGTTGTGATAAACTAAGCGTTTTTAATTGGCTTGGGAACATGAAACTACCTGCGTATCAAAAAGCTTTTGAGGTATACGAGGTGCGTTTTAAAAATGGTCGTAAAGCTTATTATAGAAATGTAAATGACCTATCTCTATGTATGGGAGAAGCTATTGCTGTTGAGGGTTCACCCGGTCATGATATAGGAACCATCTCATTATCCGGAGAACTCGTTAAGGCACAACTTCGAAAACGTCGAATCCCTGAAGATAGTGACGATATCAAAAAAATATACCGAAAAGCGACACAAAATGATATTGATGTATGGCAAAAATCACGCAACAAAGAAGCCCATACACAACGTGAAGCACGACTTATTATTAGCAGACTCGGTTTAAAAATGAAACTTTCTGATGTAGAATATCAAGGTGACGGAAAAAAAGCAACATTCTACTATACCGCCGATTCAAGAGTTGATTTTCGACAACTTATTCGTGATTTGGCCGGAGCTTTTCATATACGTGTAGAAATGAAACAAGTTGATTTACGTCACGAAGCAGCTCGATTAGGAGGCATCGGATCTTGTGGACGCGAATTATGTTGCTCTACTTGGTTAACCGATTTTAGAAAGGTAAATACCAGTGCAGCTCGTTATCAACAGTTATCTTTAAGTCCTCAAAAATTACAAGGACAGTGTGGCCGATTAAAATGTTGTTTAAATTTTGAGTTAGATTCCTATTTAGATGCGCTTAAAGTATTCCCGGATACCAATATCCTACTAAAAACAGAAAAAGGAAATGCCCGTTTTATCAAAATGGATATTTTTAAAGGATTACTCTGGTATAGTTATACGGATAGCGATGATTACAAGTGGTATAAATTAAAAGTCGAACAGGTAAATGAAATAATAAAGTTTAATAATTCGGGTAAAAAAGCTAGCTCATTGTCTGAAATGGAAATTGTAGAAACTACCAGTAAAGTAAATTTCGAAGACGCCGTAGGTGAAGATAGTTTGACACGGTTTGATAAACCCAAAAAGAAAAGAAGAAACAGAAATAACAGAAGAAAGCCCAATCAAAACAACAAAAACTCGCAAAACAAGAAACAGGGAAGAAATAAACAAAATAACCAACAAGTAAAAAATAGTCGAAACAAAAAAAACAACTCTAGAAGAAACAACAAAAAGAACGGACCTAATACGAACAATAATAATGTCTAAAATAAGTTCCTTATTACTAATACTGAGCTTGCTACAAGCATGTCAATCGGAAGAGGCATATAACAACTACCAAACGATAGCTAATGCTAAATGGAAACAAGATCAGGTGCTCCAATTCGATATACCTATGAAGGATAGTCTGTCTGTTTATAATTTGTATATCAATCTTAGAAATACCAATGAATATCCCTTTAGTAATTTGTTTTTAATAACACAAATGACATTTCCGGATAACACGAAAGTGGTAGATACGCTCGAATATGAAATGACAGATCCAAATGGTAGGTTTTTAGGTAGTGGATTTTCAGATATTAAGGAAAATAAATTATTTTATAAAGAAAAAGTACGTTTTGCAAAACCCGGATTATACCGGTTTTTTATCAAACAAGCTATGCGAAAACGCAATAGTGTTACACCTGTTGACCCTTTGATTGGGGTGTCAGATGTGGGTATTAGCATCGAGAAAACAAAATAATACTCCTTAAAAAGAGTTATCTAATATAAAAGCCCAATAAACAATAACATATCACATGAATACCAATCCTAATTTTAAAAAATACACCCGTTGGTTTTGGGGTCTACTATCTGCCGGTTTTCTATTTGTAGTTCTGCTTTTTATTTTAGCAGGTTCCGGTGTTTTTGGTAAACTTCCGACTTTTGAGGAATTAGAAAACCCTGAAAACAACTTGGCCAGTGAAGTAATTTCCGTAGATGGAAAAACATTGGGTAAATATGCCTTTGAAAACCGAACTCCTATTCGTTTCAAAGACTTGCCAAAAAACATTGTTGAAGCACTGGTAGCTACCGAAGACGAACGTTTTTACAAACATTCCGGCATAGATTTTAGAGGAACAACGAGAGCTCTTATTAAATTAGGAAGTAATGGTGGGGCAAGTACCATCACACAGCAATTAGCCAAAATGCTTTTCACAAAAAGAGCCGCTAAAGGAAATATTTTTAAAAGAATCCTGCAAAAAATTAAAGAAATAATCATTGCCGTTCGCTTAGAACGTAATTATTCTAAAAACGAAATCCTAACAATGTACCTTAACAAATATGATTTTCTAAATCAAGCAGTGGGCATTCGTTCGGCTTCGAGAATTTATTTTGGAAAAGAACCCAAAGACTTAAAAATAGAAGAATCGGCTATGTTAGTGGGAATGCTTAAAAATTCATCGTATTTTAATCCTTTACGAAAAAGTAGAAAAGAACTGGTCAAACAGCGTCGCAATGTCGTGTTAAAACAACTGACACGTAGCAAATTCTTAACCGAAAAATGGAAAGATTCTCTTCAAAAAAGAGATTTAGGACTTGATGTTCATAGAGAAAGTCACAGCGATGGGTTAGCTACTTATTTTAGGGAATATCTTCGTGATTATATGAAAAAATGGATTGCCGATAATCCTAAACCTGATGGCACTTTATACAATTTACATAAAGACGGCCTTAAAATTTATGTCACCATAGATTCTCGTATGCAACAATATGCTGAAGAAGCAGTACAAGAACATATGAGTAATTTACAACGGGCTTTTAATAATGAACAGAAGAAAAATAAGAACGCCCCATTCTATTTCACAAAACTAAATAGTAGAGAAACACAAAAACAAATAAAAAATATTATTTCTGCTGCTATGCACCGTTCCGAAAGGTGGCGTAAGATGAAAAAAGCCGGTAGTAAGGAGTCCGAAATTATAGCCTCTTTTGATAAAAAAGTACCTATGAAAGTGTTTTCTTGGAAAGGCAGCATTGATACCCTAATGACACCAAGGGATTCTATACGTTATTACAAAAGGTTTTTACGTGCAGGTTTTCTCTCTATTGAACCTAAAACCGGACAAATTAAAGCTTGGGTAGGAGGTGTAAACTATAAACACTTTCAATTTGACGCCGTAAAACAACAGAAACGACAAGTGGGTTCCACTTTTAAACCCTTTGTTTATGCTACTGCCATCAATCAATTAAAACTATCACCTTGTGATAAATTTCCAAATACACTCTATACTATTCCTAAAGAAAAATATGGTATGGATAAAGATTGGACGCCCAAAAATGCCGGTAATTCTTATGGTGGAGAACGCACTTTAAAAAATGCCTTAGCCAATTCCATTAATGTGATAACCGCTCGCTTAATTGATAGGGTTGGCCCACAAACAGTCGCTAACCTAGCCAAGCGTGCAGGAATTGAATCAGAAATTCAAGCTAATCCATCTATAGCTTTAGGTTCCATTGATTTAAGTTTATATGAAATGGTTGGTGCTTATACTAATTTTGCAAATAAAGGACAACGTGTTACCCAAAACATGTTACTACGTATTGAAGATAAAAACGGTACGGTATTAGAAGAATTTGTACCAAAAACCAACGAAGTCTTAAGTGAAGAATCGGCTTATGTAATGCTTGATTTAATGAAAGGGGTAACCGAGCACGGCTCCGGAGCACGACTTAAAAGCGGATGGACACGTAATCCCGATAAAGTAGTTACCGGGTTCCCTTATCTGTTTAAAAACCCGATTGCCGGTAAAACAGGAACCACTCAAAATCAATCGGATGGTTGGTTTATGGGGATTGTCCCTAACTTAGTTAGTGGTGCTTGGGTTGGTGGCGAAGACCGTTCGACACATTTTAAATACATTGACAAAGGACAAGGCGCTTCTATGGCGTTGCCTATATGGGCTTTGTATATGAAAAAATGTTATGCCGATAAAACACTTCACGTAAGTGATAAAGATTTTGAGCGCCCTGCCAATATCAGTATTCCCTTAGACTGCGATAAGGAATCGGAAACACAAAACGAAGAAGACAAGCAAGAAGATTCTAATCAAGATAAACCCATTGAATTTTAAATAGAATAGTTAAAATGAAAACGTGGAAACCAAGCCAATCTGATATAGAACAAACCCACATCTATAAAAATATGAAAAGATTGGGGTTTTCCGAGTACACCGATTTCTGGAAATGGTCAGTCGATAACAAAGTAGAATTTTGGAAGAAGACAATTGAAAATTTACAAATTCCCTTTATAAAAAAACCCAAAGAAATCCTAAACCTGTCTAAAGGAGTTACCCAACCAAGTTGGTTATATGGTGCGCAAATGAATATTGCAGATGCTTGTTTTCAAAATGAACCTACATCCACTAGCATTGTTTATCAAACAGAAGAAGGGGGAGCCATTCAAAAGCTGAGTCAAAAAGCGCTTGAAAAATTAGTGAATCGCATTGCCAATTCGCTTTATGCTGCCGGATTACAAAAAGGAGATGTTATTGCTATTGATATGCCTATGACCGTAGAAGCTATAGCTATTTACTTGGCAGGAATTAAAGCCGGTATGACCGTAGCAACCATTGCCGATAGCTTTACGAGCAACGAAATAGCTGTTCGTATTGCCATTACCAAACCCAAATTAGTTTTTACACAAGACATCCAAAGGCGTTCCGGCAAAGAACTTCCACTTTATACCAAAGTAAAACAAGCAGAACCCGAGCAAATTATTATAATCGATGTAGCTAAAGAACCTATTCGGTTACGAAAAGAAGATACTTTATGGAATAATTTTTTAGTAGAAAACGATCAATTTAGTAGTGTGACTTCTCATCCTGATGATGTTATGACTATTTTGTTTTCGTCTGGCACAACAGGTGCCCCAAAAGCCATTCCATGGACACATAGCACTCCTATAAAAAGTGCTTCGGATGCGTATTACCATCACAATATTCACAAAAATGATTGTGTCGCTTGGCCTACCAATTTAGGCTGGATGATGGGTCCTTGGTTGGTGTTTGCCGCCCTGATCAATAAAGCGAGTATTGCTTTGTATTACGGGGCTCCTCTACACAAAGATTTTGGGTTGTTTATAGAAAAATCTAAAGTGACGATGTTGGGTTTGGTTCCCAGTATTGTAAAACATTGGAAAAATACGCAATGTATGGAAAATTTAGACTGGAACAATATCCAATGTTTTAGTTCTACCGGAGAAGCCTCAAACCCTGAGGAATACAGTTACCTGATGGGATTAGCCCATAATAAACCTATAATTGAATACTGTGGTGGCACCGAAATAGGAGGAGGTTATGTAACATCCACTTTGGTTCAAGAAAATATCCCCGGTACTTTTTCTACACAAGCATTAGGGGGTTCTTTTGTGCTACTGGATGAGAAGCACCAAGAAACTCGTAAAGGGGAGGTCTTTATTATTCCCCCAATAATGGGATTGTCAAATCGACTTCTCAACAGAGATCATTATGAGGTATATTACAATAATATACCACTTTATAGGGGACAAACACTACGTCGCCACGGCGATCAAATGCAACAATTACCCAATGATTATTACAAAGCACAAGGGCGGGTTGATGATGCTATGAATTTAGGTGGCATTAAGGTGAGTTCTTTGCAAATAGAAGCCGCTGTTAACACACTAGATTTTGTTAAAGAATCTGCTGCTGTGGCTATTGCCCCTAAAGATGGTGGCCCCGATCAGTTAATCATTTACATCGTTCCAATACATACTATTGATAAAATTGATGCATTAATACAAACAAGACAATTAATTAAAGATCAAATAAATCCATTATTTAAAGCATCCGATATTGTATGGATTAATAAACTTCCCAGAACAGCCTCCGGAAAAGTGATGCGTAGAAAACTACGCAGTGCTTACAAAAAGGAGTAAGGGGGTTATTATTGTGGATAAAACTCTCCTTTTTTATGATTTTTTTACAAAATTCTATGGGGTTTTTGAGTAGGTTTGTATAAATTTTATTGGAGCGGTGTATAGCAATTATGGATAAAACAAAAGACAAGCTTACGAAAAAAAATTTCAGCGATACGGTGGTTATAATACCTACGTATAACGAAAAGGAAAATATTGAACTCATTATCAGAGCTGTATTTTCGTTAGAAAAAAAGTTCGCCGTTTTGGTGGTTGACGATAATTCCCCGGATGGAACTGCAAGCATTGTAAGTAACTTGCAAAAAGAATTTCCACAAAGGCTTTTTATAGAAAATCGAAAAGAAAAACAAGGCTTAGGTGTTGCCTATATTCACGGATTTAAGTGGGCCTTACAATCCGGCTACGAATATGTTATTGAAATGGATGCTGATTTTTCACACAATCCTCAGGATTTACCCCGCTTATACGATGCCTGTGCAAAGGAAAACAATGATGTTGCCGTGGGCTCTCGATATGTCGATGGAATTAATGTTGTGCATTGGGATATTAAACGAATTCTGCTTTCCTATTTTGCCTCTAAATATGTTCGACTCGTAACGGGAATTCCTGTAAAAGACACTACAGCGGGTTTTGTTTGCTATAAAAGCAAGGTTTTAAAAACCATTGATTTAGATCAGATTAAGTTTGTAGGGTACGCTTTTCAGATAGAGATGAAATACAAAGCATGGAAACATGGTTTTTCTATTCGTGAAGTTTCCATTATCTTTACCGATAGAATTAGGGGTAATTCCAAAATGAATAGTTCTATCATCAGCGAAGCTATCTTTGGAGTTCTTAAAATGAAACTGGAAGGCTTACCAAAAAAAATTGAAAAATGTCAAAATTGCTAATCAAAAATGCTAAGATTGTCAACGAAGGACACATCTTTGAGGGAGATATACTCATTGAAGATAAATTTATTAAAGAAATAAATGAAAATATAAGTCCTAAAACACCGGATGTTAATATTTTATATGCAGAAGGGAAATATTTGTTTCCTGGAATGATTGATGATCAGGTGCATTTTAGAGAACCCGGTTTAACCCACAAAGCTAATATTGCTTCGGAAAGTAAAGCCGCTGTTTCCGGTGGTATTACATCATTTATTGAAATGCCCAATACCAAGCCGCAGGCCATCACACAAAAAACTTTGGAAGATAAATTTGCCATTGCAGCCAAAACCTCATATGCCAATTATTCTTTTATGATTGGAGGAACCAATGATAACTTAGAGGAATTATTAAAAACAAATCCTAAAACAGTTGCCGGAATAAAACTATTTTTAGGATCTTCTACAGGCAATATGCTGGTAGATAATGAGCAAACTCTCGAGCAAATTTTTTCATCAACCGACTTGCTTATAGCGGTACACTGTGAAGACGAAAAAACCATTTCTGATAATCTTGCCCAATATATTAAAACCTTTGGTGAAGATATACCGGTGGCCTTACACCCACAAATACGCAATGCAGAATCTTGTTATATCTCCTCATCCAAAGCTGTAGCCTTAGCCCAAAAAACCGGTGCCAGATTACATGTTTTTCACCTTTCTACTGAACAAGAAATGGCACTTTTCACCAATAAAATTCCGCTGGTAGAAAAGAAAATTACCGCAGAAGTCTGTGTACATCACTTATGGTTTAATGATGAACATTATGCCGATAAAGGTACCTTAATAAAATGGAATCCGGCTATAAAATCGGCAAAACACCAAAAAGCCTTGTGGGAAGCTTTACTGGATGATCGTATTGATGTTATTGCTACCGACCATGCACCCCACACTCTTGAGGAAAAACGTCAAGTATATACCAAAGCTCCTAGTGGTGCACCTATGGTACAACACGCATTACCGGCTCTTTTAGAATTTTATCGAAGAGGGCAGATTTCATTAGAAAAAATTGTAGAAAAAACAGCGCATAATCCTGCCCTATTATTCCAGATAGATAAAAGAGGGTTTATTAGAGAGGGTTATTATGCCGATTTGGTTTTGGTAGATTTATCCAAACCTTGGACCGTAACTAAAGATAATATACACTACAAATGTGGATGGTCGCCTCTTGAGGGAACTACCTTTACTTCAAGAATAACACATACCTTTGTCAATGGAACTCTAGTGTATAACAATGGTACGTTTAATGATACCACCAAAGGACAACGATTAGAATTTAACAGAGATGTATAGAGCTATTATATTATTTATAAGCATACTCATAATAAGTGCATGTACCAGTAACACCATTTACAAAAAACCGGATGATTTAATCCCAAAAAAGCAAATGGTAAATTTATTGGTTGATATGTATCTTGCAAATGCGGCTTCGGGAATCAAGAACAAAAATCTCGAAAAAAAAATTAATTATATGCCTCTGATTTACGAAAAATATGGTATTGACAGCCTGCGTTTTCAGCGTAGTAACACCTATTATATCTCACGTGCTGACTTGTACGAATCTATTTATAAAAAAGTAGAAACTCGGCTCAAAAAAATGTTAGACACCACACTCGCTTCTCAAAAAATACAAGACAGCTTGCGTATTGCCAAACTAAAAACGGCCAAAAAAACCGTTACTAAAGAATTAAAAAATTTCCCTAAAGATAAAAAACCGAAATCCTTAATCAGGGAACAGAAATGATGATAGGCATATAAATGCATCTAATAAAGTGAGTTCGATGTGCAATTTTATTTACAGAAGTAAAATATAAAACAACCTATTTCTTACCCGCAACAACAATAACAAACTCTCCTTTGGGAGATTTGTTTTGGAAATAAAGGAGTAACTGATCAATTGAACCCCTTTGTGTTTCTTCATAAAGTTTAGTCAGTTCTCTGGAAATACTAGCCATTCTATTCCCTCCAAAATATTCAGAAAATTGGGTAAGGGTTTTAATCAACTTATGAGGTGATTCATAAAAAACCATGGTTCTTGTTTCTGTGGCTAAAAATTGTAAGCGTGTTTGGCGACCTTTTTTTACGGGTAAAAAGCCTTCAAAGATAAATTTATCATTAGGCAAACCGCTGTTGACCAAAGCCGGAACAAAAGCGGTGGCTCCCGGTAAGGTTTCTATCAAAATATTGTTTTGGATACAGGCACGCACTAACAAAAAACCCGGATCTGAGATAGCAGGGGTACCGGCATCAGAGATCAGTGCCATACGAACACCGGATTGCAGTTTATCAATAATACGATCTACCAACTTATGTTCATTATGCATATGATACGATTGCATTGGTGTAGTAATAGCATAATGCTTGAGTAATTTCCCCGAAGTACGGGTATCTTCGGCCAGAATTAAATCTACATTTTGTAAAGCCTCAATCGCTCTAAAGGTCATATCCTTTAAATTACCAATAGCGGTAGGAACAATATAGAGTTGTGTATCCAAAATAATTTGTCTTTGCACAAAAATACAACAATTCTCATTGCTTTTATAAAGCAAAAACAATCCAAAAAATCATTTTTCCTTGATAAGGCTTATTTCTATACCTGATTTTCCTAAATTTGCGGCTAGAAATAATCAGAATTATGTATAGAACTCACACTAACGGCGCCTTGCGTCTTTCGGATATAAACCAAGAAGTTACCCTATCAGGCTGGGTACAAAAAATTCGTGATAAAGGCTTTATGATATGGATAGATCTTCGTGATCGTTACGGGATTACCCAATTGGTATTAGATGTCGATAGATCTGATGCGGCTCTTTTGGAAAAAGCAAGATCACTTGGACGAGAGTTCGTAATACAGATAAAAGGAGTGGTCATAGAAAGGGAATCAAAAAACAAGAATATCCCTACCGGAGAGATTGAAATCCTAGTGCAGGATTTAAGAATTTTAAACACGGCTAAAACACCTCCTTTTACCATTGAAGATAACACAGATGGTGGCGACGAGTTACGTATGCAATATCGGTATTTAGATATCCGTAGAAATCCGGTACGTGAAAACTTGATTTTTAGACACAAAGTATCTATGGAGGTTAGAAAATATCTTTCAGATCACGGATTTATTGATGTAGAAACGCCTTACTTAATCAAATCAACACCCGAAGGAGCCCGTGATTTTGTGGTACCTTCTCGCATGAACGAAGGACAATTTTATGCCTTACCTCAATCACCTCAAACTTTTAAACAATTACTTATGGTTGGCGGTATGGATAAATATTTTCAATTGGTAAAATGTTTTCGTGATGAAGACTTACGTGCTGATCGTCAACCGGAGTTTACACAAATTGACTGCGAAATGGCCTTTGTGGAACAAGAAGATATCCTCGATACCTTTGAGGGGCTAACACGTCATCTTTTACAAGAAATAAATGGCGTTACGGTAGATAAATTCCCTAGAATGACCTATGAGGAAGCGATGAAAACATACGGTAATGATAAACCGGATATTCGTTTTGGGATGAAGTTTGGTGAATTAAATGATCTTACCCAAGGAAAAGGTTTAGGTGTATTTGATTCGGCCGAGTTAGTGGTGGGTATTGCAGCGCCCGCTTGTTCCGGATATTCCCGAAAACAAACCGATCGGTTAATCAACTTTGTTAAACGACCTCAAGTAGGAGCCAACGGATTAGTTTGGGCTAAATACAATGAGGATGGTAGCTTTAAATCATCGGTAGATAAATTCTATACCCCGGAAGATTTAGCATTATGGGGTAAAAGACTCGGAGCACAAAAGGGAGATTTAATGCTTATTATGGCCGGTGATGCCGATAAAACAAGAACACAATTAAGTGTCTTGCGCATGCATATGGCCGAGGAATTAAACTTGCGTAATCCCAAGGAATTTGCACCTTTATGGGTAGTTGATTTTCCTCTGTTAGAATGGGATGAAGAAACCAATCGATACCACGCTATGCATCACCCCTTTACATCACCCAAACCTGAGGATATGCCTTTGTTGGAAACCGACCCCGGTAAAGTTAGAGCCAATGCCTACGATATGGTATTAAACGGTAATGAAATTGGTGGTGGATCAATACGGATTTACGATAAAGACACCCAATCCAAAATGTTTGACCTCTTAGGGTTTACTAAAGAAGAAGCACAAGCACAATTTGGATTCTTGATGAATGCCTTTGAATATGGAGCACCTCCCCACGGTGGCTTAGCATTTGGATTGGATCGCCTAGTAGCTATACTCGGTGGACAAGAAACCATTCGTGATTTTATAGCCTTTCCTAAAAACAATTCCGGAAGAGATCTAATGATAGATGCACCTTCTGTTATTGACACAGAGCAATTAAAAGAATTACATCTAAAAATTGATTTATAATAATCTGCTGTTTTTTAATGCTTTATAATTTATTATTATGAAATAATAAAAAATACCCCACAAAATTTGGAATATCATATAATTATTACTTATATTTGCTTCGTCTATGAAGAAGGATAAGTTCTTGCTTATCCTAAGGGGGTAAATAAGAAGTCGTCCGATAACCTTTAGGTTACGGACGATTTTCTTTTATACTAGATTCTAACTCCCACTTTGATTTTGTAAGTAATTAATCCTTATATTTGTAGAACACTTACTAATAGCTTGTTATGTCTGAAAGAAAATGCCTTGAATGTGGCGAGATTTTACGGGGACGTAGTGATCAAAAATTTTGTAGCGATTATTGTCGAAATACTTACAATAACAAATTGGATGTCGACACCAAAAATTTGATTCGTAATACCAATAACAGACTTCGTAAAAATTACAAAATATTAACCGAACTCAATAAGTCCGGAAAGACAAAGGTAAGTAGACTAAGACTTTACGATAGAAATTTTGATTTTAATTTCTTTACCTCTACCTATACGACAAAAGCGGGAAAAATCTATTACTATCTATATGATCAGGGATATTTGGAATTAGAAAATGATTATTACCTATTAATAAAGAAAAATCTTGATTGAGGTAGGTGTAACATCTACCTAATCTATAAAATTATATATTATGGCAACAAAAAATTACTCCAGAGCTTTTTCTTTTATTGTACTTGTTATCGTAACTATATACGCATTCTACGACCAAACACCTCATTATAATAAAGATAGCGATGCTCCTCTAAACCACTTTTCAACAGATAGAGCTTTAGTTCAATTAGCTAATATTGCTAATAAGCCTCATTATGTAGGCACCAAAGCCCATGAGGATGTCCGTAACTATATTGTTAAAGAACTAGAAAAACTAGGTTTAGAAGTTCAAATCCAAAAACATGAGGCTGTCAATTCCAAATGGAAAGGAGGAACATACGCCTATAATATTCTTTCCAGAATAAAAGGAAGTGGAGATGGCAAAGCACTTCTTTTATTATCTCATTATGATTCTACACCTCATTCATCCTACGGAGGCAGTGATGCCGGTAGTGGAGTAGTTACTATTTTAGAAGGGATTCGTGCCTATCTCCATTCCGGGAAAAAACCTGTGAATGACATTATTATTTTGATTAGTGATGCCGAAGAACTTGGCTTACTCGGTGCAGAGGCTTTTGTAAATTTTCATCCTTGGGCTAAAGATGTGGGCCTGGTACTCAATTTTGAAGCTCGTGGAAGTGGAGGCCCTAGTTATATGTTATTAGAAACAAATGGGGGGAATCATGCGCTTATTGAAGCCTTTCAAAAAGCACAATCGCCCTATCCTGTAGGTAACTCATTAATGTATAGTATTTACAAAATGTTGCCGAATGACACCGACCTTACCGTTTTTAGAGAAGAAGGAAATATCAATGGGTTTAATTTTGCATTTATTGACGACCATTTTGATTATCATAGTGCACAAGACACTTATGAGCGTTTAGATCGAAAGACATTGGCGCATCAGGGGAGCTATTTAATGGCCTTGTTAAACTATTTTTCGGATGCCGATTTAACACAACTCAACAACAAGTCTGATGATGTGTTTTTTAACTTTCCGGGGTTTGGTATGGTATATTACCCTTTTAGTGCCGTGTTACCTTTCGTTAGTTTAATAAGTATTGCTTTTGTTTTCCTGTTTATCTACGGAATTCGCAAACAAAAATTAAGTTTTTCCGGTAGTTTTAGAAGTTTTATTCCCTTTCTATATACTTTACTTCTTGCTGTGGCCATTGGTTTTTTAGGGTGGAAATTTATTTTATTTCTTTATCCTAAATACAAGGACATATTACACGGTTTTCCCTATAACGGACATCTGTATATTGCCTTCTTTATCAGTCTGATCCTAGCGGTGCTGTTCTGGGTTTATAAACGTTATTTTAAGAAGGGTGCTATCCCTGATTTAATGATTGCCCCTATTATTGTATTGCTAATTCTCAATTTTTTACTAGCATTTAAATTAAAAGGTGGCGGGTTCTTTATTATACCATTGCTTGGTCTTTTTATCAGTTGGGGTGTGCTGCTTTTTACAAACGACTCTCCTAGAAAACGTATCTGGTTTTTTACCCTATTGGCCTTGCCTACCTTGTTGATTTTTGCCCCACTTACCAAGATGCTTCCGGTAGGTTTGGGATTAAAAGTAATTAGCATTAGTTTAGTATTAACCGTATTATTATTTGGTAGTCTTCTTGGGGTTTTTGGGTTTTATTCTAATGCGAAAAACCTTTCCAAATTATTTGCTACTATAGCTATTTTAGCTTTTATTGCTGCTTTCTTTAAATCAGATTATAGCATTAATCGTAAGCAACCGAACAGTATACTTTTTATTCAAGATAATGATTCACAAGAAGCCTATTGGGCTAGCTACAATAGGAAGAATGATGCTTTTACAAAAGAATTTTTAGGTGCTGATCCGCAAGAGGGTGATTTATCTATACCTTTTACCAGTAAGTTTAAAACCAAACTCCATTTGTACAAAAAAACAAACACAAGGCCTATTCCTAGCCCTTCTATCCAAAAAATAAGTAACGACACTTTATATCAAGATAGAAATTATTATGAATACACTATTAGACCACAACGACCCACAAATGAATTTTATATAACAACCCAAGACAGCCTTGCTTTTTTTGATATCACTTTTAATGGGGTTTCTTTTGATAAGAAAAACACTAAAAGTCCGTATATCCTAGAAACCGGAAAAAAGGATAAACTCATAAGTTATTTCTTAGCACAAGGAGTAGATAGTTTACAAATAAAAATGATCCTTCCTAAGAAATACCAACCAAAGTTCGATATTTATGCCATTTCATTTGACTTATACAACAATCCGAATTTTAAGGCAAGTACCCGATCCGGTTTTATGATGCCTACTCCTTTTGTTGTTAATGATGCGGTTATCACTAAAAATGAAATGTAAAACGCTTTACTATACTAAAACTCTTATGGCATTCTTACTTATAACAAAGTCGATTGCATCATTTCTTGCTCTTGATTGGCCTTAAAATCATAAACATCTACAAAAACAAGTATTGTACTATGCTTTCTTAAGAATAACTCTTGCAATAACATTACCTCTTTGTCAAAGTTTTTTCTATTAGCGTAACAAATTGCAAAATAGGCTTTCTTAATAACCTGAGTTCGACCTAAGATTTATCTCACAGAAAGTCAATAATGCAGTAGATTTTTGCTAAAAATCAAGTAGTTATAACTAGTTATTGCAAATGGTTTTTAGTGA
>JANTFW010000013.1 GCA_024763245.1 Flavobacteriaceae bacterium
GATCAGCCTTACATTAAACAATTTAAGCGCCCTAATGATTATGAGTTTCAACTAGAAATTTCAGGAGGAACAATTGAAATGAGTTCTAATAAAGTCATTATTTTGGTAGATTAAGTTACTTATCTACATTAAAAAAAGTCCTTAATGATGTATCATTAAGGACTTTTTTATGGGTATATAAACGGCTAAATTAGGCCAGTAATAAAAAAGAAATGCAACACAACTATTTACTTGATTTCAGCAGTTGAAATCAAAAAAATATGGCAAGCTAAAATTGTTTAGCTTGCCATACAACAAATAGGATATTCGCTATATTGTTACTTTCCATTCACAATCTGATCGGCTAAGATTACAGCATTGTAAGCGTTTAAGATTCTACCTGAAACGGATAAAGAATCAAAATCTCTTTTATCTGCTTTAGCTCCTCTATCGGCAGGCATCTTAACTACTTGATGCATAGCTATACCAGAGTCCATAAGTATATTTTTAACCTGACTTGCTGTTAATGAAGGGTAATACGAACGTATCAATGCAGCCACACCGGCTACTTCTGGAGATGCCATAGAAGTTCCTGAAATAGATTGGTAGTTGTCTTTTGGAAAAGTAGCATAAATAGTTTTTCCCGGAGCAAAAATATCGACATTATAAACCCCATAATTAGAAAAACTTGCTGAAATATTTTCATCAAAGTGACGAGTCATTGCACCTACCGTAATTACATTATCGGCAAATTCATTAATCTTGTCTTTAGAATCATTAGGGAAATTATCTTCCACATCTATATCTTTAGAATCATTACCGGCAGCATGAACTAATAATACATCTTTACTTTCAGCGTATTTTATAGCATCATACACCCATTGGGCATGAGGAGAATAGCTTTTACCAAAGCTCATGTTAACAACCTTGGCGCCATTATCCACAGCATAACGAATAGCTAAGGCTACATCTTTATCGTACTCATCACCATCAGGTACTGCTCTTACAGACATAAGTTTTACGTTACCCGCTACTCCATTCATCCCGATACCGTTATTTCTTTCGGCACAGATAATACCCGAAACATGAGTTCCGTGAATTTCATCATCTTTTGAACCTAAAGTATAGTTATTACCATAATTAGTGTCGGTAATATCTTCAGGATCATCACCTGTAACACGACCTTTAAAGTCTAGATTATACATAGTTTCAGCCTGACTTTTAAAGTAGTTAACCCCTTCTTCTATTCCATGAAGGCTTTCTTCAATAGTGGCACCGGAAGCTAGCATTTTTAGCAACATGCCTTTTATCTGAGGTTTCACAGATTCGTCATTTAGAGCTGTTAATTCATCTACGGTATATACGTCTTTTCCCAAGGCTTTTTTCACGGCATCATCCGCCTCTTTAATGGTATTTAGCATTCCTTGATAAAAAGCCATTTGACCCGCTGCTTGTTTTTGCTTATTGGTTACTTCTTCTTTAAGTTTGTTGTAATAGGCAAATTCTTCTTTGTCTGCATCAGCGATATCTTCTTCCGTTTTTCCATCATATTTAGGTGTCAATTTAGCCACAATACGTGTTATTTCAAGTTGTTCCGGAGCAGCACTTCCGGGTTTTCCACCTAAAAAGTTCCAACCGTGAATGTCATCTACATAACCATTGTTATCATCATCTTTACCATTATTTGGAATCTCATCTTCATTGGTCCAAGCTACATTTTTTAAATCTTCATGTTCAATGTCAATTCCGGAATCAACCACCGCTACTATTATAGTTTGAGGGGTTTTATCTTTTAAAAATTCATACGCTTTATCTAAGCTCATGCCGGGTACAGAATCAGTAAAGATATCCATATGGGGCCATTTTTGGATTTCTTCTTTACTCATTTCTTGTTTTTTAGCAACTACATTGTCAGTGGCTATTTGCATAACAAATTCTTTAGGGGCTTTGGGAGCTACTGCTTCTGCAACAGTAGATGGTTTGGTACTACCACAGCTTGAGAGAGTCAAGATGACTCCTAATCCTAATACTACTTTTGTAAAATTCATGTTAATTGTATTAATTGTTTAATTATTATTAGACTTATTTATTGGTTGTTTGTTACATAATTATTCGAAAATCTCAGAAAAACTAAAGGTTTTATCCAATCGTACTCCTTTCTCTGTCTCTTTAACGGTACACAGTTCATGCTGGGCATCGTGTTCTAAAAAAAGATAATACTTTTCTTTGGCTGCTTTATTTAAAAACAAGGCCTTCTCTTCCATCGTCAATAAAGGTCTTGTATCATAGCCCATAATATAAGGCAGCGGAATATGACCGACAGTGGGGAGTAAATCAGCCATAAAAACTACCGTTTTTCCTTTATACCTAATTTGAGGAATCATTTGCTTTTCGGTATGGCCATCCGGTAAAAAAATGGAAAAACCCAATTCACTATTGGCTATAAAATTAGTGTCATTCATTGCAACAAATGCTAACTGACCACTACTTTCCATCGGATTAATATTTTCTGATAAAAAAGAGGCTTTTTCTCTAGGGTTAGGCTGGGTCGCCCACTGCCAATGATTTTTGTTACTCCAAAATTTAGCATTTTTAAAAGCCGGCTCGTAACCGGTTCTGTCTTTATTCCACTGAATACTCCCTCCACAATGATCAAAATGAAGATGAGTTAAAAAAACATCGGTAATATCATCACGATGAAATCCGTATTTTGCCAAAGAACTATCCAAAGAATAATTGCCGTATAAATGAAAATACCCAAAAAATTTATCCGATTGTTTGTTCCCAATACCCGTATCGATTAATATAAGCCGATTACCATCTTCAATAAGCATAGAACGCATACTCATAGAAATCATATTGTTCGCATCAGCCGGATTGGTGCGCTGCCATATAGATTTAGGGACAACACCAAACATAGCCCCGCCATCTAACTTAAAATTACCGGTTTCAATAGGATATATTTTCATATAGGTAAGGAATACGTTACAAAGTTGCGTAAAAATACATTAATTCTTTGTTAATTTAAAAAAAATCCATCCTCAATATAAGGATGGATTAGAGGCGTCAAGCGGATTCGAACCGCTGTACGTGCTTTTGCAGAGCACTGCCTAGCCACTCGGCCATGACGCCATTTAGTAAAGGATTGCAAATTTACTAAAAAAATTTTTGTGATGAATTATTTTTTTGATTTTTGTTTCTTTGACATAATTACACTCACCGATTCCACATTTCCTCCAATCGGAGGATTGATTTTTGATACGCTAACTTTTGCTTTGGTAACTATAGGTATTTCCAGCAACAGCCTATTTAGAATTCTTCTGGCTACATGCTCCAACAAATAGGAACGTATGCTCATTTCTTCTTTGACAATCCGATTCACCAGAACATAATCTGCAGTATCGGATAGTTCATCTGACAATGCTGATTTTGAGAGATTTACATTAATTGTAACATCTACACGATAAGCACTTCCTATCTTTCCTTCTTCTTCTAAACATCCATGATTTGCAAAAAGACGAATATTCTTTATTTTAATTTTTCCCATCTATCTATTGTAATACTTTACAAAAATAGCTAATAATATATATTGTTGTTAAAAAAATAGTAGATTTGTCCATATAAGTTTAATTCACCAACATTTCCTAGTATGAAAAACAAGTATCTCCTCATCATTTTTGCGGCAATCTTATTATTTAGCAACCGGCAAACAAATGCACAAAACACAACACAGCTATGGACAAAGGCTGGGACAGAAAAAACTGAAAACCTAAAAAAAGTCCACCGTAGCTCGCACCCCAAAACATTCGATCTGTACAAACTAAATATCGATGCCTTAAAAAATAGGCTTGCTAATGCTCCCTTGAGACAAGCAGCACGAACTTCTACGACTATCATTAGTTTCCCTATGGCAAACGGAAAGCTAGAGAAATTCAGTGTTTTTGAATCTCCCATAATGCATCCGGACTTGGCCGCAAAATTTCCTATGATAAAAACCTATGCGGCGCAGGGAATTGATGATCCCACTGCCACTATGCGTTTTAGCATTACACAATTTGGATTACATACCATGACCTTATCCGGAAAACATAGCGCTCATTACATTGATCCTTACTCTAAAAATGGTGATTATTATATGGTTTATGACCGCAAATCTTTACAGGATGATGATAGTTGGATGGATTTTGAATGCTTAACAGAAGAAGGCTATCATATAGATCCTTCCAGCACTTCGCAACTTGATAGAAATGACACTAATGATCAAAAATTACGCACCTATAGACTAGCACAAACCTGTACGGCTGAATATGGAAATATCTTTGCCGGTACCGGAACAGATGCCCAAAAGAAAGCCAATATTCAAGCCCAAATGACGATTACAATAAATCGTGTTAACGAGATCTATGAGCGTGATTTGGCCATTACTTTAGAATTTATTGCTAATAATGATTTGTTAATTTATTATGGTGATGTCAATGCCGATCCTTGGAATGGAGAATACAATACCAAAACGCAAGAGGTTATATCTACCACGCTCGATGATGAATCTTTATATGATATAGGTCATAACTTTAACACTTCAGGAGGCGGTAATGCGGGCTGTCTGTCATGTGTTTGTATAGATGCAGCACCTCCTTACACAGCAGATTCTAAAGGAAGAGGTATGACCGGTCGATCAGATCCAACGGGAGATCCTTTTGATATTGATTATGTAGCTCATGAAATGGGGCATCAATTTGGTGGCTACCATACAATGAATACCTGTAGTAGAAGTGGTAACGGTATGACAGAGGTGGAGCCGGCTAGTGGAAGCTCCATAATGGGCTATGCAGGTATCTGTCCTACAAATGTTCAGATGAATAGTGATGCTCATTTCAATTATGTAAACATTAGAGATATTTCTGCAAACGTACAACCGGGAGGAAACAGTACTTGTGGTGCTCAAACCAATTTAGCCAACAACCCACCCACAGCAGATGCAGGAAATGATTACACTATTCCCAAAAGAACCGCTTATGTGCTAGAAGGTACGGCAACAGATCCAGATGGAATGGCATCGTTAACCTACAACTGGTCAGAAAATGATCCTGAACAATCTCCAGGCAGTGCTGAGCCTCAATCTAGTTATGCAGTAGGGCCACTTTACAGAGCCATATTACCTACCACATCACCTAAGAGGTATTTACCAAAACTTAGTGATGTGCTCGCCGGAAACTTAACGCCTACCTGGGAAGTTACTCCTTCTGTTGCCAGAACCTTAGATTTTTCTTTTATTGTACGCGATAATTTTGCCGGGGGAGGACAAACCGCTGCCGATTTAATGACGGTAACGGTCGATGGTACGGCAGGCCCATTTACCGTAAGCTCTCAATCTACAGCGGCAGCCTGGAATGCCGGAGATAACCAAACCATTACTTGGGATGTTGCCGGAACAAATTCAGGAGCTGTCAACACACCCAACGTAGATATATTCCTGATTATTGATGATGGTGCTTCTATCGTTCCAGTTGTTTCAAATGTAGCCAACAATGGTTCGTATACCATTAGTGTACCCACAGGGTATACTACCAACAATGCAAGAGTAATGGTTAAAGGTCATAATAATATATTCTATGCCGTTAGTACGGGTACAATTAGTATACAAGATTCTGAATTTGTAATGAACTTTACTACGACAGGTATCGATAGCTGTGTTCCTGATGATGCTACTTATACTTTTACGTACAATACATTTAATGGGTTTAACGAAACAACTACATTTTCTGCAACCGGTAATCCGGCCGGATCAACAGTAAGTTTTTCGCCTTCTCAAGCTACGACAGATGGCACAAGTGTAACGGTGACTGTAAGTGGAATTACAAGTTCAATGCTAGGCAATCATACGATTAATGTTGTAGGGACATCCAATTCTGACACTAAAAATGTAGATGTATCCTTACAAATCTATAATGATAGTTTTGATATGATTAGTTTAACATCTCCCACAAATACAGCAGCAGGAATAATAAGCCCTGTTACTTTAGATTGGACTGCTATTTCAAACACACAAAACTATACGGTACAAGTGGCCACAGATATGGCTTTTACCAATATAGTTGAAAATGCTTCCGTTAGTACTAATTCGTATCAAACCGGTGTATTGAATGTTAATACGGAATATTTTTGGCGCGTAATGCCTACCAATCTTTGTGGATCAGGAAACTATTCCAGTGTTTTTAGTTTTACAACAGCAAATATTGCTTGTAATACCATTGCAGCTACAGATGTCCCACAAAATATTGGGCCAAATGGAGGAACAATAACTAATTCTGTTATTAATTTTACCGATGATTTAAGCATATCAGAGGTAATTGTTAGTATTAACCTTACCCATACTTGGGATTCCGATTTAGATATTACATTAACAGCACCTGATGGAACCACTACTATTGATTTATCTACTGCTAATGGAAGTAGTGGTGATAATTATACGGATACGGTCTTTGATGATGATGCTGCACAATCTATTACTGCAGGCTCTGCCCCTTTTACGGGGACATTCCAACCCGAACAGCCATTAAGCACCTTTGATGGTTTGTCTTCTAGTGGCGATTGGACCTTATCTATAACGGATAATGCTAATGGTGATGGCGGTCAACTCATCAGTTGGTCTATCTCTATTTGTGGTGGGGTAACCGTAGGTGTTAATGACTATTTAGTAAGCCGTTTGGTGAAACTATATCCTAATCCAACAAGTGGTCTTCTCCATATTAATAATCAAGAACAAGTAGATATCCATATATATGATGTACTAGGAAAACAACTAGAGAGCAGTTCTTTAGAAACCGGAACAAATAGTATTGATTTATCATACTTTACCGCTGGTATATATTTCGTGAAAGTACGTCTATTTAGCAATGGTCAAGAAGGGGTTAAAACCTATAGAATCATCAAGCAATAAAAGGGATTAGCCTTATAAAAATAAAGCCTTTGGATTACATTCAAAGGCTTTTTAAATAACTAAGAACAGCCATTTTATCGAGTTCTAACTGCTTTTTAAGCGCTTCTAAATTTTTAAATTTTAGTTCATCTCGCAATCTTTTTAAGACGACAACACGTAATTGGGTATCATAAAGATTTTTGTCAAGATTAAAATAATGTACCTCTATAGTTTGTTTGGTACCGTTAACGGTAGGGCGAAATCCAATATTCATCATACCATAAAATAAATTTCCTTCAATCGTAGATTGTACGGCATACACCCCAAGTTTAGGGACAATTTTATTTGGATAATCCAATACAATATTTGCCGTGTTAAACCCTATTTTACGACCCAGCTGATTTCCTTTAACCACCTTACCAAACAGGCAAAAATCATAGCCTAAGTAGATATTGGCTTCCATAATTTTTCCAGAAGAAAGCAACGAACGAATTAAAGAAGAACTGATGATTTTAGCGCCCACTTTATAGGCCGAAACTCTTTCAATTGTAAAATCTAATGCTTTGGCTAGTTTTGATAAAGACGAAAAATCGCCGGATTGATTTCTCCCAAAACTATGGTCATAACCTACAATAAGTTTCTTCATTCGCCATTTCCCCAATAGCTCTTCCTTGATAAATGTAGTGGCAGATTTTCTGGAGAAATCTTTAGTAAACTCTTTAATAACAATATGTTCAAGCCCCTGTTTTTTTAACAAAGTAACCCGTTCTTCTAGGCTTGTAATCATTTTTAGTGGATTGTCCGGACTTAAAACATGTGAAGGATGTGGAAAAAAAGTAACCAAAATAGGCTTATACTGTAATCTTTTAGCTTCTGATAAAAGCTGATTTATTATTTTTTGATGGCCTAAATGTACCCCGTCAAAAGTTCCTATTGTTATGATTGATTGTTCTACTTTCAAGATTAATGTTGCTTATAAAGTGTGCTAAAATACGTTTATTTTTAGTACAAAAGAAAAGGTACTAACAAAACTGTTAGATACAGCGTAAAGTTTAAAGCTTATGGCTTAAATGGGTATTGTACGGATTCGGGAGACGTTCTCACAGCGCATTCTATTTTAATTCTGACTTCGGTGAGCGGGAACATTTACAGAGCGTAAAACTTCGAACAGTAGAGATATTATGGGGGTATAAAACAAAAATAACTGACAACATATTGATTGTCAGTTATTTATTTTTAATTCCAGTACTCGAGGTGGGAATCGAACCCACACGATATTGCTATCACTGGATTTTGAATCCAGCGCGTCTACCAATTCCGCCACTCGAGCATCCTTTTTGAACGGGAAGGCAAAAATAATAATTATTTTGACAAAAATGAGCTATATTTTTTTAATTTTGCTCTAGTTCTAATCAACACCACAAACGCACGATGTCTTCGAAACTTTCGCCCAAAGTGTTCTCTTGTTCTCAGAGCACCGAATTGGCTGGTAAAATTGCTACAGCATTCCATGTTAAATTAGGAAAAGTAAAACTTCAAAACTTCAGTGACGGCGAGTTTCAACCCGCATTTGAAGAATCTGTAAGAGGTAGACGTATCTTTATCATTGGATCCACTATAGCTCCTGCCGACAATTTAATGGAATTATTATTAATGTTAGATGCCGCCAAAAGAGCCTCTGCAAGACATATTACCGCTGTAATGCCCTATTTTGGTTGGGCTAGACAGGACAGAAAAGACAAACCCCGAGTGGCTATTGGGGCTAAAATGATTGCCAACCTTTTACAAAGTGCCGGTGCCACCAGAATTATGACCATGGATCTTCATGCCGATCAAATTCAAGGATTTTTCGAAAAACCGGTTGATCACCTTTACGCCTCTACTATATTTTTACCCTATATTAAAGATCTTAAACTTCCTGAACTCGTGATAGCTTCACCCGATATGGGGGGGTCAAAACGCGCTTACGCCTATTCTAAATTTTTAGAGTGTGATGTGGTTATTTGCTATAAACAGCGAGAAAAAGCCAATGTAATAAGTACTATGGAATTAATTGGGGACGTGAAAGGTAAAAATGTGGTACTAGTTGATGATATGGTTGATACAGCCGGAACCCTAGTAAAAGCAGCCGAAATAATGATAGAGCGTGGAGCCTTAAGTGTACGTGCAGTAGCAACCCACGCGATTCTTTCCGGAGATGCACACAAGAAAATAGAGCAATCTCAATTGCACGAATTAGTAGTCTCGGATACAATTCCCTTAAAAAGAGAAAACAATAAAATAAAAGTTGTATCTTGCGCCCCTTTATTTGCACATGTTATGGAAAAAGTTCATTCCAACGAATCCATTAGCGGGCAATTTTTAATGTAAAGAATATTAATTTAATTAAATAAATAAATGCAATCAATTACAATCAAAGGATCTAAAAGAGAAAGCGTAGGCAAAAAAGCGACAAAAGCACTACGTAATGCTGATAAGGTTCCGTGTGTCATATATGGCGGGGAGCAACCAATACACTTTTCAGCAGATGAAATTTCATTCAAACAATTAGTGTATACACCACACGTATATATCGCATCGATTGAAATGGAAGATGGTAACAAATACGACGCTATTGTACAAGATTTACAGTTCCATCCTGTAACCGACCGTTTACTTCATGTTGATTTTTACCAACTACACGATGATAAACCGGTGATGATGGATATCCCTGTTAAACTTGAAGGAACCCCACTTGGTGTTAAAAATGGTGGTGTACTGCGTTTCCCTAACAGAAAACTTTCTATTACCGCTTTACCAAAAGATCTTCCTGACTTTATCCATGTTAATATCGAAAAATTAAAAATTGGAGATAAATTTTTAATAAGTGATATAGAAACAGACAAATACAAATTCAACCAGTCTGAAAATATGGTGGTCGCTCAAGTACGTATGGCTAGAGCAGCAATTACAACCGAGGCTGAAGAAGACGAAGAGGATGAAGGTGAAGCAGCTGAAGGTGCTGAAACTACTGATACACCAGAAGCAACTGAATAACTTACTATTAAAAAAAACTTCCGATAAAAATAATCGGAAGTTTTTTTTAATAATATTGTGGCAAATAGTAAAATATTATATATTTGCAACCGCTTTTAAAAAGCAACTTTTAATTATAAGAATTTAATTCTTTTGATTAATTGGTACCTTAGCTCAGTTGGTAGAGCATCGGACTGAAAATCCGTGTGTCCGCAGTTCGAATCTGCGAGGTACCACTTCAAATAAAGAGAAATTGTCTTTTGGCAGTTTCTCTTTGTTTTTTATGGAACAATCTGAGTTGCTATTAAGGAAAGTTCAAGACTACTGAAACAAGAGTATTAAATAACAAAATCATCAACGATAAGTTAATGTTAATAAAATGTTATATCTTTGTATTCTAAAAGCTACATTCATTATTAACATTGAATGGCTACTACCAAAAATAAACATACAGATTCTATTTCTTTGGAATTGCTTTGGGAACAATTTCTAAGCGGTAATATGCCTGCTTTTAGAAAAATCTATGAAGTAAATTATCAGCCTTTATACACCTTTGGGTTAAAATACCTATCCCCTGATGAAGTAGAAGATTGTATCCAGAATTTATTTCTTTATATTTTACAGCACAGAACGTCAATTGCAAAGGTGCAAAATGTAAAATCCTATTTATTTATTAGTTATAAAAATCAAATCACTAAGACGATTAAAGCTAATAAATTTATTTTTGAACAAATCAGTGCTAACCTTAATATCGAACAAAACTCCTACTCCAAAGAAAAAATCCTTTCTGAAGTGGGTAAATTTTTGCAGAAATTAAGCCCTAGAGAAAATGAAATAGTTCACTTAAAATACTATCAAAATTTTAAAAATATTGAAATTGCCAATTCCCTAGGGCTAGAATACCAAACGGTTAGAAACACCCTCCATAATGCCCTTAACAAGCTCCGTAAATTTCCCTTACAAAGTACTTATTAAAACTTTTCTTTACTTTTTTCTTTTTTAACAGTTTTTAATTAGTACAAAACAAGATTTTATACTCTTTATTATAAACAGGCTGTTTTAATGATAAATAAGGACAACATTCATTCTGAACATATACAACAAAGCTATATTAAACTTCTGGAGGAATCAAATGTAGATTTACACAAAAAGACAAATCCATTTTCCTCTAAAAACATTCTTGTTTATAGTGGCTTATTTTTATTTATTGCTTCGATAGTAGTAGCATTTCTTGGCTATTCAAATTCTTCTTCAACTGATATTTTCAAAGATCAACTAGTAGCTACACACTACAATACAAATCAAATTCTGCTAGAAACACAATCAGGAGTTTTTTATCAAATAACTAATAATACCGATAAAAAATGGATGGCAACAGATGGCGTCTTTGTAACTGTCACTAACAAAACGCTAAGCCTTACCACTACAGTACCTTTAGCAAAAGACCAAATTGCTTACTACAGCTTATGGATACCGGATAACAAAACATATACGGTGATTAGCCCTGATGGGACAAAGGTGCTACTAAACTCCAATTCAAAATTAACTTTCAGTAATAGCAGAAATACGTCTAAAACACATGCCATTTTAGAAGGAGAAGCCTATTTTGACGTAGCTCATAATCCGGATAAGCCCTATCTTATTAGAGCTTCGGAAATGAATATAGAAGTCTTTGGTACTTCATTTAATGTCAATAATAAGAACCCAAAAGACAAAACAAGCCTGGCTTTAGTAAAAGGATCTGTTAGAATACGAAAAAATAATAATGAAAGTGTATTTATCAAACCCGGAGAAGAAGCGGTGCTTAAAGAAAAACAACTCCTGATTTCTTCAGCAAACTTTGCTAAAATTTTATCATGGACATCCAATCAGCTCTATTTTAGTGATGAAACTTTGGGAAGCATTACCCAAAAAATTGGGGCTTGGTACAATGTCGATTTTATTATTAAGAATCCCACACTAAGAAATCTTCGCTTTACAGGGAGTAGTCATAAAGAAGATGGTCTTATACATTTTCTACAAAAACTACAATATACCGAAGGAATACACTATCAAATAACCAATAACAAAATCATACTTGATAAAAAAGCAAATAACAATTAACCATAATAAATTTTGAAACAATTATGAATACTAACCTCAGTCAATGGAATTTTGAAAAAATAAGAACGCTAATAGTTCTTACTATTCTTGTTTCATTAACAACGATTTATAGTTTTGCTGCAACTAAGAGTTTGCATAAAACTATCTTCAGTCAAAATACTGAACTTACAATTACCCAAGAATTAAGTATTAAACAGCTTTTTAATGTTATAGCTAAAAAAACAAACTATCAGTTCTTTTATAGTTCCAACATTAAGGAGCTTAACAAGAAAGTCCAAATACAAGCGGTAAATGCCTCCGTAGAAACTATTCTACAAAAAGCGTTTAAAAACACCTCTTTGGAATATAGCATTAATGGAAACGATATCCTTGTTAGAAATAAAAATATTCCAATTCTTAAAAAGCAAAAAGACAAAATACAACAACAAGCCAATGTGGTAACAGGAACCGTAGAAGATGATACCCATATGCCATTGCCCGGCGTATCTATTCTTGTTAAAGGGACCAACAAAGGAACCACTACTGATTTTGATGGAAACTACTCCATAGAGGTTGCAAAAGGATCGGTTTTAGTGTTTTCATACCTAGGTTTTGAAGATCAATCTATTAAGGTAGAAGATCAAAAAGTAATAAATGTTTCTATGCGTAGTGCCTCAAACTTACTTGACGAGGTGATCATTGCAGGGGTTGCTTCAGGAACCTCAAAAAAGAAAATGTCTGTATCGGTTTCTAAAGTAAAAGCAGATGATATTACACTCGCACCTCAATCATCTGTATCGTCTGCTTTATCAGGAAAAGTTGCCGGTGTTAATATCACTTCTCTTAATGGATCTCCCGGTTCAGGAGCAAG
Source organism: Flavobacteriaceae bacterium (assembly GCA_024763245.1). GTDB lineage: Bacteria > Bacteroidota > Bacteroidia > Flavobacteriales > Flavobacteriaceae > DQTL01. Next base: position 12,867 of record JANTFW010000013.1, read on the forward strand.
CATTACTTTAAGGGGTGCCACCAGTCTTACCGGAAATCAAGCCCCGATGATTTTAATGGACGGGGTTATTATGCAAGGTTCTTTAGCCGATATTAATGTCGATGATGTAGAATCTATGGAAGTGGTTAAAGGAGCTGCAGCATCTGCGTTATACGGGTCAAAAGCCGGAAACGGTGTTATTGTAATTACCTCAAAAAGAGGGAAAAAACAAAGTGAGGGTAAGGCTTCTATTACCATAAGAAGTCGTTATGAAATGCAACAAGTAGCCAAATATTTGGAATTATCTCAATCGCACCCTTATGAGTTGTCACCGGACTGGTTAGATGTAGACACCTATACTAAATATAACAATGTAACCTACCCCTCTGATTACGTAACAGGTTGGGATCCAAGAATTATTGGCAATAGAGTTGTAAAACCAGATGCTTATATGGATCTCCCTTATAGAGTTAACAATGACTTGCAAAAATCTATGTTTACAAACGGGTCTTCAAACACCAATTATATTAGTCTTGGCTACAACAATGAAAAACTAAATATTTTTTCTTCCTTCGAAAACAACTCCGATAAAGGTATTGTGGTAGAAACCGGTGGATATCACCGAAAAAGTTTACGCGCTAATATTGATTACCATTTTACAGATAAAATAAGCCTTTCCTTAAGTAATAATTTAATTGAGACTAACAATAACTTTATGGGTGGAGGAACCGGCTCGTTTTTTGAAGTATTAATGATGGAACCGGATGTAGATCTCTTTAAAAGAAATCCTGATGGTCAAAAATATAATTATTTTCCTAATAACTGGAATACCATAGTTGCCAATCCTTTATATGACCTATGGAGAAAACAAAGTAATTCGGCTAAAACCAGATACTTAGGAAGTTATAAATTTAAATGGAATCTAACCGATTGGGTAAGTTTTGATGCCTCTTACGCTTTGGAAAGTCAACATTACTTAAGTACCAAAATGACACCGTTGGGAACCTATGTCGGTATGCAAACTAATACAGACACAAATGAGATTACACCCATTCAATCACAGTATATATTTACAAAATATAACTCTACTATCTTTAATCAGAATGTTCGTGCTACTGCCAATTTTACTAAGTCTTGGGAGCAGCTTGATTTTAAAGGGAAATTAAGTTATTTATTAGAAGACAACCATTTCGATAGTGAAAGTACAACAGCTGATGATTATCTAGAAAAAATTAGAGCTATTAATTACTTTGCCATTGCCTCATTTGTCTATAAAGACCGTTATATATTTGATGGACTCTTTCGCTATGACGGTTCTTCACTGTTTGGAGCCAATGAAAGGTGGCAACCTTATTTTAGGGTTTCGGCAGCCTATAGAATTAGTAAAGATGTTGAAATACCCGGTATAGAAGAATTGAAACTAAGAGCAGCTTATGGAACATCGGGACAACGACCTATTTTTGCCGCTCAATATGAAACTTTTAGTGAAAACAATGGGGTATTAACTAAAGCAACACTTGGAAATGAAAATTTAAAACCTTCACATTCAACCGAGATGGAATTAGGTTTGGATGCCTCTTTCTTAAAGCTATTTACACTTGAGGCTACGTATTCTCATACCCTTACCGAAGATCAATTTATCAAATCGCCTCTTGCAGCTCCTTTTGGAGGATTTAATTACCAATGGGCAAATGTGGGTTCTCTAGAATCTAAAACCATAGAAGGTGCTCTTAGAGCATCTATACTTAAAGAAAAGAATATCACTTGGAATATGGGAGTTACTTTTGATAGAACACGTTCTAAAATTACCAAATTAAATATTCCCGATTATAGTACAGGACCAAGAAATACCTTTAAAATAGAAGATGGGGGCGAGTACGGTATTATGTATGGTGTTGATTTTGTACGAACACTAGATCAAATGGCAGCACAGCTACCTGATGGGGAAAGTATCAGCGATTATTCCGTTAACGTAGATGGGGTAGTCGTAAAAACTGCCGACATTGGAACCACAAACGAAAGAGCTTTCCATTTACTCGATGAAAATGGCAATAATAAAAATGTTGTAATAGGTAATATCAATCCTAACTTTAGAATGGGACTTAACACAACCTTTACCTATAAAAATTTCTCTCTCTATACCTTATGGAAATGGAAAAATGGTGGCGATATTTATAATGGAACAGCCCAATACTTAGTTAGGGATTTACGACATCCTATGATGGATCAAATCCATACGAAACCGGAAAATAAAAAAACCGTAAACTATTATCAAAGTTTATATGATGCACAAGCATTAAATGGCTTTTGGGTAGAAGACGGGTCTTATGTACGACTAAATGAGGCTTCATTATACTATAATGTTTCTTTAGAGAATCGTGCCATAAAATCATTAAAAGTCGGATTAGTCGGTAAAAATTTATACACTTTTACAAACTATACCGGTTATGATCCTGAAGCAGGATACAGTGGTTTTATTTTTGATAATTACGGTTATCCTAATTTTAGAAACTTCGCCTTATCGGTAGAAGCCAAATTTTAATACTAAACACTATTACTAATGAAAACAATATATAAACTTATCTTTATTATCTTGATTGCCACTACTTTTGTTACGTGTGTAGATTTAGATATTGAAAACACTAACGATCCCGATACCGAAGAGGTGTTGTCAACTGCTGAAGGCGTTAAAGATCTAGCAGGAGGCCTATTTAATAAATGGTTTAACTCGGAACAGCATAATTACGGATCACCCGGTCCAGCTATGTGGGTTATGGCCGATTGGGGAACAGTAACCTTTGCAAACTATGCTACTAAAGACATGTCCGAAGAACCACGGATCTTTATGAATAATACTTCTTCGTATGGTTATCATGCAACCATCAGAAATTTTTGGAGAAATATGTACAGTGTGATTACCTCTGCTAATGATGTAATAAGAGCCATTGATGGTGGCGTTGAAATTGGTGATAACGGTGATGAAACTATGATGGTAAAAGGAATGGCCTATTTTATGCAAGGCCTAGGGAATGGATATATAGGTCTCGTATATGATCAAGGTTTTCCTTCCGATGAGACAACCAATTATGAAACACTGGAAGTTTCACCTTACAGCACCTCTATCTCTATGGCCATTTCACAACTTGAAAAAGCTATTGAAATATTTGATAATAACACCTTTATCTTGCCTCAAGAATGGATGAATGGTAGTTATAGCAATACCTATATGTCGCAACTAGCTCATTCGTTTATTGCCCGACTTATGGTGTACAGCGCCCGAAACACAACAGAATCTGATGCGATAGATTGGCAAGCGGTTCTTACTCATGCTCAAGCTGGTATAACTACTGATTTTGCTATACAAGGTGATGGAAATATCAGTAATAGAAAATGGATGTCTTGGTACAAATATTATATGGCACGACCATCTTGGGGAAAAGTAGATATGAGAGTTGTACATATGTTAGATAATAATATTCCGGCCAATTGGCCCGAAGGTGGCATCTCAGAATTACCTAATGATGGTATTATCAATTCTCCTGATTTAAGGGTCTTTACCGATTTTCAATATGATGCAGCAAACAATCGTCCCGAAAGAGGATTATATCGTTGGTCTACCTATCGTTATGCTCGTTTTGATTCCTATATCAATAATTTATTTTTTGCTCCCGTGGTGATGATGCGTAAAGCAGAAAACGATTTGTTTATTGCAGAAGCCTTTGCAAGGCTACATCAATACGATAATGCTGCCGCTGTCATTAACGCTGGGACACGAACAACACGTGGATTTTTGCCTGCTATTTCAAATGATCCTGACGAAGTTAACAATGCCATTTTATATGAACGTACTATTGAGCTTCCACTAACAGGAATGGGTATTGAATACTTTGATATGAGACGTAACGGCCTATTACAAGATGGTTCTTTATTACATTTTCCAATACCTGCGCAGCAATTAGAGATTATGTTAATGCCTCTTTATACTTTTGGAGGAATAAATCCTCAATACGGAGTGCCTAATCAAGATGTTTCCATAAACGGTTGGTATACTCCTTAATCATTTTATTATTACAATTACAAAAACACACAAAATGAAAACGTATAAATTAATTCTACTAACTTTACTATTGGGAGTACTAGGCACATCTTGTACTGAAGAAGAACTACCTACTTATCCCGGACAAATAATTATTCATGGCTCAACCTATCTCAATATGCCGGGAACAGACACTAACAATACTAATATGAGAATGTATGCTTTTAGTGGTAGCCACGTCAATGACCTAAGCTCTCTTCCTGCTGAAGATTGGACCTACGAATTGTGGATAAAAGTAGATCCGGATGCGCTTATAGGAGATAAAAATGCTGAAAGTGGCTTTTATGCCGGTGGTGCAAGTATCTCTGAACGTCGCCATAATTTTGAACTTTATTTAATAGATGATGACGATGCCGATTATGCCATAAAATATGGAAAATTAAGAGATGGCGATGATTTACAAGATGCCTCTATGCAATCGGACCAATCTGAAATTAACTTACATTTTAACGAATGGGTACACGTTGCCATTTCACGATCTTCTGAAGATGGAATAGCTAAATTCTACATTAATGGAACTTTAATAGATAGTAGTGATGACCCTGTTTGGATTCAACCGGTTAATGATACTTGGCTAGACTTTAACTATATGTACCGTGGTGGTAGCATGAATTTCTTTAAAGGCTCTATGGATAATATTAGAGTATCAAAAGTAGATCGTTATCCAACCGAGTTTGAACCCAACCGATTACTACCCTATCCATTACAAAATGATGGTACCACATTGCTTCAATTAAATCTTGACAACCATTTAACACCCTTTAGTCCTCCTAATGATTTTGATAAACTAGAAATTAGAGGACTTTACGATTACTATATTAAAATACATAATACTAACACTTGGACTAGTGAAGATGACACCTATTTACCCTTAGGTGATTATTAATTCATTATTTCTATTCTAACTCCAAAATTATGATTTCAATCAATAACAAAACAACGAAAAGAATACTTCTACCCTTTTTCTTACTTATCGGTTTTCTGTTACAAGCTCAAACTGATAAACAAGATATGGCTAAGTATGTTTCCAATTTCTATTATCAAAATTTTGGAGAAATTAAAACCGTCAAAAATTATTATCTATTAGATTCGGAACAAGAGATTAAAGAGTATGCCTTTAATTTTAAAGAAGGGGGATATATCATTATCCGAGATGAATTTCCAAACTATACCGTTTTAGGAATTATTCCAAAAGGAAACTTTAGCCTTAATAATAACCATTTTCTGGGTAATAGTACTGATAAGGCGCAGTTTTATGATACTGAATATCCTTTAAATAGAGATGCCTTACCAACGGCAACTACTGCTTCTAGAATAACTGATGATACGGTAGAACCCTTCTTAACCGATTTATGGGGTGGTGTTAATTGTTTTGATGATCAAGATAATATGGTATACCCTACCAATTATTATACACCTTACCACTGTTCACCGGGTTGTGTTGCCATTTCAAATTCCCAAATATTACATTATTATGAATGGCCATCAATCGGGGTTGGTAGCAATGTATATTCCGAGAATTATAACGGTTCATTATACCGTCATTCCGCATTTTTCGATGAAACACCTTATGATTGGGATCATATGCTGGATAATTATTACAATATTCCTTCGACTGATCAAGAACAAAGAGCTGTTGGTAAATTATTGTACGATGTAGGTGTTTCTGTAGAGATGGATTACGAGCCTAGTGGTTCAACTAATAATCTTAATAATGTACCTTTTGTTCTTGAAAACTATTTTCGTTTTTCCGGTCATTATGAAGAGGCATCGTGGAGCCCTTTCTGGAGTCGTTTGTACACCAGCATGCAACAACAACGCCCTGTACCTGTAGCCGTAGAAGCTACAGAAACAGGAGATGGTCATGTATTTGTTGCCAATGGTTATAAGGTAATTAACGGAAACCCTTATTATTATATTAACTGGGGATGGTGGAATGTGGGTCCAACCTATAATGGATGGTACTATTTACAAGGATGGAATAGTGGAACTGCCGGTTATAACACAATAATTGGGGCTATTTTTGATATGCTTCCTGAACCTGAAATTACAACAATTACACCTACCGGAACAGGAGATGATTTTGAAATACAATGGGAGGTAGCACAACACTTAAACTGGAGTGAGTTTACCTTAGAACAAAAAGTAGATTATGGCTCTTGGGAAGAAGTGGCTAGTGGTATTACCAATCAAAACTATACCATTACTAATCCAACGGGCAGTGTGTATCAGTTTAGAGTAAAAGCAAAATCTGAAGGAAGCTATTATGCTAACTCTTGGTCTGAAGTGGCTATATACAGTGTATCAGGATCTTATAACGGTTTTGTTCAATTTGAAGGTAGCCAATATGCCTATGCTAAACAAACCCCCGATTATGATATTCGTTTTACCAATGATTATACATTTGAAACTTGGATTAACGTTGGCACAAACAATCAAACAGCTGATATCATTTTAGATCAAAATAATGTTTTTACACTACGCTTAGATGAGGTTACTGCTAGTGATTATTCGGTACTATTTAAATCATATACCAATACCAGTACCTCATTAAATTCCAATCAATCCGGCAGTAAGTTACTGACTGATCATTGGCATCATATCGCAGTATCTAAATCGGGAACAACAACCCGTTTATTTGTAGATGGGGAAGTAAGAGATAGCTATACGGGTTCTAATTTAAACTTGAGTCTCTCTAATAATCCTTTGAATATTGGTGAAATGTATCATGGATCTTACTCGAATCGAATTGTGGGAAAAATGGATCAAATGCGTATTTCAGATATCGGTCGATATACAACTAATTTTGCCCCCGATAAAGAAACCGATTTTGTAATGGATGCCAATACGATCTCCTATTTTAAGTTTCAAGATGTACATCGTAAACGATTTAAAGATGAAGCGTATAACCTAAGTGTACGGGTGTCTAACAGTTCAGGGTATGTCACTTGGAGTTTTACCGGTGTTAACAATAGTTTATCTCTTGAAGATCAAGCGCTATTAAACTCCGTATTACAGGTGTATCCTAATCCTACTTCAGATTATTTAAATATCCAATATTCTGATAATGATAGGTTTAATAGTACTGATTTCTCATTGGAAATCTACGACAGCACAGGTAAAATTATTATACATAATGAACCGGATGCTTTTGGTAACCCAAGTAGAATCAATATTGAAAATATCAATCCCGGTACCTACTTTATTATCGTTAAAGGAAAAAACTTTACAGCTAGTAAAAAATTTATTAAACAATAATTTCTAATTTTAAAATCAAATATTATGAAAAAACAATTACTTTTAGTATTAACATTTGCTTTGTTTGCACAAAGTTTTGTGTTTGCTCAGGACAATTGCCTTAAATTCGATGCCGTCAACAGCAGGGTTCAATACCCAAATGATGCTACATTAGATATAATGAATGGCGCTACAGATTATACGATTGAAGCATGGATAAAGCCTACTTCTACGAGTATCCATAATAAAGCGATTATAAAGCGTTATTATCAATATGCTCTTTTTATGTATCAAGATGCTAACAGACGTGTCTATTTTACACATTACAACAATAGTGGTCCTAGTGACTATGTAAACTCGACATACAATGTAATTAACATTAACGAATGGAATCATATTGTAGTTATTAATAATGCGGCGGAGGACACTTGTAAACTATATGTAAATGGTGTAGATGTAACTGCCGATTCCTCTGGAAATCCAATTACACACGCCGCTTTACCATTAGAAGCAGATCCGGATGCTTATAGTGCGACCTACCATCCTAATTTTTATATTGGCTATAGTGGTACTTCAGGTATACCGGATGCATACATTGATAAAGTTCGTGTAAAAAATGTAGCAGAAGATCCCGCTAATTTACAAACTGCTATTACTGATGCCCCTTATACAAGTGACGCTAACACCTCAGTTCTCATGAATCTTAACGAAGGAACCGGCGATGTAACTCTTAACGAAGCCTCAGGAAGTAATGCCAATCTTGAATGTACCGGTGGCTGTGCCGAACTTCCTACATGGGAAACAATTGCCAATACGTTATCATTTGCAGAGAATAACACTACGGATTTCTCTATTTTCCCAAACCCTGTTGATAGTGAATTCTTTACTATTCAAGCAAGAAATAATGAAACTATTCAAGAAGTTGAATTAGTTGATATTTTAGGAAAATCGGTTAAAAAAGTAGTTTTCAACACAACTGTAAATGCTGAAAATATTAATATTGACAAATTAACTGGTGGCATTTATATTGTAAAAATAAAAACAGATGTTGGTATCGGTACACAAAAAATTGTAATCGAATAAGCTAAACACTTTGCATAAAAAAAAGCCATAAGCATACCTAATGCTTATGACTTTTTTTTTGTAATAAATTGCTATTTATCCAAAAAACGGAGTGCATTTTCTATAGCCACTTTAGCTTCAGAATCTTGCTCAACGCTCAAACTTGATTTTAAATCTTTTACGGCATCTGTATATTCTGCTTTTGCCAATAAAGATGCAGCATTAGCTCTTACTTTCGCATTTTTATCACGAAGTAAGCCTACATTCCATCGCACTGCAGGCCTAGAACGTAAAGCAAAAAGGGTGTCCATAGCTTGTAGTTTAGCTATTTCATCGTTTGACACCAACTTCCACCACATGCTTTTCTCAAATTGTGAAGTAGCTTTATCAAATAAAATAGGTTTATCATACCTTTCGGGATTAATCCATTTGGCATTATAAGGAATCGTATTGGTTTTTGTTACCCATCGAGCCATCCTAGGAATCATCCAGCGCATACCTGGTGTAGATTCAGCATGTCCGGCTATACCAAATATTCTACCCTTTCCCAGTTCTTCATTATAAATAAATACTTTTCCGGGGGTTATATTTGATGGATATCCTTTGTGTGGATGAATATCGGTTACATATTGTGCCAATTCCATATATGTTTTTGAAGTACCTAAAGATTCCATCACAGGACCGTCATAGTATTGTAAAAATTGCGGTTTATCTTTTAACTCCGGAAAAATAGCAAGTCCATTTTCTCCCAGTTTAAATTCAACCAAACCTCTACCTCTATCATAATGGGGTCTATCTATGTGTTTAACACTTGCAAACTGTAAGCTGGGGTAACCCTCAGTTTGACAAAGCATATAAGCCCCGGCACAAATACCTATAAGTCCTTTGCCCTCTTCTTTTACAAATTTTTCGATTTTCTCTTTACCTAAATCCCCTAGATTATTCAACTGTTTGCTACCACTTCCTCCAGGGAAAATAAAGGCATCTAATTCGTCTAACTCCCCCGACATTATATCTGATGCACTAACCGCAATAGCTTTTATATTCTTATCAATTTTTAAGGCTTCAATGGTTTCTATAACACTCACGGCACCGGCACCATTACCGTCAAACACACCTACTGAAATTAAATTTTCATTTTTTTTAGCCGGTGGAACCACCGTTTTATCTTGACAGGAACCAAGGGATAAAAAAAGGCTTAATATCAGTAATTTGCTCACAATATACTTCATTTTCTTATCGTTTACATTTTAATTGAAAATTCTTTTTCATAAGCATCCTTAATAAAGGAATCTACCCATTTATAAAATTCTTTTATATCCGCTGTGTTACTTTTACCTTCTTTTTCCCATCTACCAATCATTTTATAGGTCTTGCCATATATTATATTTTCATATTTTCTAATAATTTGAGCTATTCCTGTTCCTTGATTATCAGCCAATGCATTCACATCTAAATACGAATGTTCTGCTTTTCCCCAACGTATATTAACAATCCTTTCATTTTTGAGTTGTAAGGCTGCATGACAAATAGGAGAATCTTTTAAAGAGGTATCATAACGTACCGATTTTGGTAAATCGACCTTTCCGTTTACCCAAGTAGGAATCATAATTGAAGCCAGAGGAAATCCTACATTCGACCAAAGTGTTGCCAAATTAGGGTTTTGTCCTTTCATAACACCCTCTATCACAACAGAAGAAGAAGAACCTGTTCTAGGAATATAATCTCTAAAATGTGCATATTGTGGATGGTTTTCAGGTAAATTACCATATAAATCAAATAGATCTTGATTGGTAAGCGAATGCTTTAAACTTTTAGCCACATTCTGTTGTATATATTGTGCCGTTAAACCCGTAGTCGATGCTTTTTCATAAAATAATTTACTGGCTGTATTATAACGAATATATCCCCCACTTTCATTACCTAATTTTCCGGTATGCGAATAATTTGTTCTTATGATATATCCAAAAGGGGCAACTCTAGGGTCATTGGCATCAAACTTTACAAAGCCTTCATTGTTAAACTCGTAATAGGCGGCACCTCCCTCAGCATCAATAACACCAAAATTGGCTTCTAAACCTGTGGGTCTTGGCATCGCATTTAAATAGGCTTCAAAATCTGCTAATGTTCTACAACTTGCCAATGCCTCTTTCATAGCTCTTCCTTCCAGACCGGTAAGTTTTCCATCATTATCTAAATTTAGATTATACGATGCAGAATTCATAATAGCAAAACCAACACTATTCAGCCCAATCCAGATGCTTTTTCCCTTGGTATCTTTTGAATTTACCAATCCAACATAGGAATATTTACCCTCATTAAAGTAACGAAGTATATTATTTATGGACCAAGTATCTCTATTTTTCCAAAGCATTGGCTTTCCATCTTTAGTATATTTACCTGAAATAACAGCAGTTGTACAAGCCTGCGTTGGTATTGTAAATAATAAGGTAATTATAAACGTAATTCTGATAATAAATTTGTTTTTCATTTCTGTATTGCTTATTGATTATTTATATTAAAAAATAGAGGAATCTGTAGCCGAAGTCAGTTGCTCTAACAGCTTCATTCCTTTATATGAATTTCCTTTTTTATTGAGTTTTGGGCTCCACACAGCCACGCTATATATGCCGGGATGCACAGCCACTATGCCACCGCCTACCCCACTCTTTCCAGGTAAGCCCACTTTAAACGCAAACTCTCCGGCTTCATCATAAAAGCCACAAGTTTGCATAATAGCATTTATTCGTTTTGTTTTACTTAAAGATAAAATCCTTTCTTTTGTTTTAGGGACAATTCCACCATTGGCTAAAAACAAAAAGCTTGTCGCTAAGGTTTCTACTGACATCTCTATAGCACATACATGAAAATAAAAATCTAAAACCTCTTCGACCGGATTTTTTAAATTTCCAAATGATTTAATCAAATAAGCTATGGCCGAATTGGTATAACCATTTTTGGCTTCCGATTCTGCTATCTTTTCATTATAACTAATCGTATCATCTACGGCTAATTTCCTTACAAATCCCAAAAAATCATCTTTAGGTTTTGGTAAACTATCTATTAATATATCACATAAGACTAAGGCTCCGGCGTTGATAAGTGGATTTCTGGGAATTCCTTTTTCATATTCTAATTGTACTAAGGAATTAAAAGAATCGCCAGATGGTTCATATCCCATTCTTTTCCATAACAATTCACCATGAATTCCATAGGATTTAGCCAACAGTAAAACTTTAGAAATACTTTGAATAGAAAATTTCTCATGACAACTCCCTACACCACATCCTTCTTGGTCTATGGGTTTAATAAAAACACCATACTTATCGGGATTAATTTTTGCTAATTCAGGAATGTAACTCGCTACATTACCCGGATCGTTCTTTTCCAGAATATCATAACTAATTCTTTCTATAATATCGCAATAATTCACCTATTTGTTTCTAATTAAAAATAAAGAGTAAAAATACATTAATTTTCATGTATTTACCTTCTTTTTTACTAAAAAACAATCCCTTAAAAAAGATTTTTTATAAATTAATTATCAACCCAAAACTGTACCGTACCATTAAAATCATCACTGTAATAGACAATTTCTATAATAAAACCATCTTGTTTTTGGTTTTGGTTGGATGCAACGACATGAAACCATCCACCGGTTTCATCTCCTAGGTCAAAAGTAATAGCATCATTTGGGGTTCCATCCTCAAGATTTCTATTTTTATAATTGACTCCAGAGATGGTGTTATAGTTTGTTGCACCCCCATAAATAACAACATTCCATATATCGGTGCTATTAGCTGTTTTGTTCTCAACGGTAACTGTCTCCGTAGCGGTGTCAAAACGCACTTCTATTCCTTTGGGATGTGACCATAATACAAATTCGGATGTGGTCCCTTGATTAATTTTTCGTAACACACGAAACTTGATATTGTCGGTTACATTATCCCAAGAAGCCGATCCATTTGCATCTGAGACTAATATGTTTCCATCGGCTTGGTTTCCATCTGTCATTCTAATGCTACCATTCACCTCAAGTGATTCTTGCGGTGAGTTTGTACCAATACCCACCTGTGCCCAAGATAGCTGACCTAAAAGTATCAATAGCAACATTAAATAATTCTTCATAATGAAATTTTACATCAATTAAAGATACAAAAAAATTCAGCTTTTTAACAATTTTATAGATTTATTTATAGGTATAAAGTAATCATACTTTTTTGTAATTTTGGCATTCTTTAAAACATCACTATGTCAGATACCAAAAGATATACCGTTACTGCTGCTTTACCCTATACTAATGGCCCTGTACATATAGGGCATCTTGCCGGTGTGTACATTCCTGCCGATATTTATGTACGTTACTTACGCGCTAAAGAAAAAGATGTTATCTATATCTGCGGATCTGATGAACACGGTGTTCCTATTACCCTTAGAGCTAAAAAAGAAGGAGTGAGTCCACAAGAAATTGTCGATAAGTACAATACGATAATCAAAAAATCCTTTCAAGATTTTGGAATTTCTTTTGATAATTATTCTAGAACTTCCTCAAAAATACACCATCAAACCGCTTCCGATTTTTTTAAAAAATTATACGATAACGGCAAATTTATTGAAGAAACTTCTATGCAGCTATATGATGCAGAGGCCGATCAATTTTTAGCCGATCGGTTTGTTATTGGAACCTGTCCAAAATGTGGTAACACCGAATCTTATGGTGACCAATGCGAACAGTGTGGCACAAGCCATAACGCAACGGATTTAATCCATCCTAAGTCGGCTATTACGGGAAACATCCCATCACTTAAAGAAACAAAACATTGGTATTTGCCCCTTAACGAATATGAAGATTGGCTTCGACAATGGATTGTTGAAGGACATAAAAATGATTGGAAACCCAATGTTTTAGGACAAGTCAAATCTTGGCTCGACGATGGATTACGACCTAGAGCGGTTACCCGAGATTTGGATTGGGGAATACCCGTTCCGGTTAAAGGGGCAAAGGGAAAAGTACTCTACGTTTGGTTTGATGCACCCATAGGTTATATTTCATCTACCAAAGAATGGGCATCCAATACAGGAAAAGATTGGGAACCTTATTGGAAAGACAAAGACACCAAACTAATCCATTTTATCGGAAAAGATAATATCGTTTTTCACGCTATCATTTTTCCAAGCATGTTAAAAGCCGAAGGTAGCTATATACTACCAGAGAACGTTCCTGCCAATGAATTTCTTAATTTAGAAGGGAATAAAATTTCTACTTCTAAAAATTGGGCGGTTTGGTTGCATGAATACCTGCAAGATTTTCCGGATAAACAGGATGTATTACGCTATGTATTAACCGCAAATGCTCCCGAATCTAAAGATAATGATTTTACATGGAAAGATTTTCAGGCAAGAAACAATAACGAACTGGTAGCTATTTTAGGTAATTTTATCAACCGAGTTACCGTACTAACACATAAATATTATAATGGTATAGTCCCCAAAAAAGGAAACCACTTTAAGGAATTAGACAAAATTGCTCAGTTTAGAAATCAAATCGGGCAATCTATTGAAAATTTCAGATTTAGAGAAGCCTCTCAAGAGTTGATGAATCTTGCCCGTATGGGAAATGTATTCTTACAAGAACAAGAACCTTGGAAAAAGAGTAAAGAAGATCCGGAGGCCGTAGAAGGTATTATGTTCACTGCCCTACAAATTGCTGCTGCATTGGCACATTTATCGGAACCTTTACTCCCTTTTACCGCAAAAAAATTAAGTCACATACTCAATACTAAACACTTAGCATGGGATCTTGTTTTTGTCGATCAAAATCAGTCCTTGTTGGAGGAAGGGCATTCAATAAATGCATCGGAACTCCTGTTTGAGAAAATTGAAGAGGAAAGTATTCAGCAACAATTAGATAAACTTGCTGCTACCAAAACACAGAACAAAGAAGAGCAGAAAGAAATAGCGCCCGAAAAAAAAGTAATTAGTTTTGACGATTTTACGGGAATGGATATACGTATAGGGACTATTCTGGAAGCCGAAAAAGTGGCTAAAACAAAAAAATTGTTAAAATTACTAGTAGATGTTGGTAGCGATAAACGAACCATTATTTCGGGCATTGCAGAAACCTATAATCCTGAAAAAATAATTGGACAAAAGGTCTGTGTATTAACCAATTTAGCCCCTAGAAAAATTAGAGGTGTAGAAAGCCAGGGTATGCTATTAATGACCGAGACAAAAAAGGGTAAACTCAGTTTTATTACACCCTCCGATGATGATATACACAATGGAGAAATAGTAAATTAAGCCTTTTTTGTGAATTAAAAGGCTCCCAAACTCCGGTTTTTACTTATCCGTGGCATGACCATTATGCGTATTCATCGTATTTTGCAAACCGGCTGTTCCAAAAGAAAGTATAGCTTCGGCTGCTTTATCAATACGATTTGGCAACTTATCCTTTTCCTCGTCTTTCCATTTACCCAGTACAAAATCTACCTGTTTTCCTCTAGAAAAATTATTGCCAATCCCAAATCGTAATCTTGGGTATTGACTGGTACCCAATAGATCTTGTATGTTTTGTAAACCATTATGACCACCGGCACCTCCTTTTGATTTTAGTCGTAAACTTCCTAAAGGTAAACTCAAATCATCTCCAATAATCAAAGTGTTTTCTATAGCTATTTTTTCTTTCGTTTGCCAATACCTAACCGCTTTCCCGCTTAAATTCATATAGGTACTGGGTTTTAACAATACAAACGCCCTACCCTTAAATCTAAACTTAGCAATCGCACCCAATTTTGCCGGTTCAAAAGATACATTTTGCTTTTCCGCCAAGGCCTCTACAACATCAAATCCAATATTATGACGTGTATTTTTATATTGTTCGCCTACATTTCCCAAACCTACAATTAAAAATTTTTTCATACGATCTTCCTGCTTTTCCGGTTTAAAAAGTGTTTTGATAAACTTTACTAATCCCATTATACGAATAAATAGTTTGCTAAAAATTATGCCAAAAATGATTCTTTGCTTACTTTCGTGTTTCTCATTCAATCTTTGAGACAAAGATACGCGAATAATCGAAAAATGTATGTAATTATTGATATCGGAAATACCCGAATTAAAACCGCTGTTTTTAAAGGCGACAAACTGTACCGCACGAAAGCTTTTGACAAGGCTTTTTTTCAAGAAGAAATCTACCAGATAAGTAGTACTAATAAAATAGATAAAGCTATTGTTTCGGCTGTGGGAAAATTGTCGGAAACAGACAGACAATTCCTTTCACAACACCTTGATTATTTTGAATTAAACAGTGGCACTAGTATCCCTTTTAAAAATCAATACGGTACCCCTAAAACTTTGGGTGTTGATAGAATAGCTTTAGCTGCTGCTGCTGTCACTAATTTTCCAAAAGAAAATGTCCTTATTTTAGATGCCGGAACTTGCCTAACCTATGATTTTGTATCGAAAGATGCGTCCTATTTGGGTGGTGCTATTTCCCCCGGAATTGGAATTCGCTATAAAAGTTTGGCCGATTATACTGAAAACTTACCCTTACTCAACAAAACAGCGCCCATTTCTTTTATTGGTTCTTCTACTGCCGAATCTATCCATTCGGGAGTTGTAAATGGTATTTGCCGTGAAATAGACGGTATTATTGAGCAGTATCGAGAAACCTACGAAAAATTAACAATAGTTTTAACAGGAGGGGATGCCAATTTTTTGTCAAGTCAATTAAAAAGTAGCATCTTTGTCCGACCTTTTTTTGTATTAGAAGGTCTTTACAGTATTTTGAAATATAATTTATAATGATAAAACACACCAGTATACTCCTCATACTTTTTTGGGGAATTTTTAGTTACGCTCAAATAAATAATACCTCTCCTTATTCTTATTTTGGAATAGGTGATTTTAGTCAACAAAACACTCTTAGTGCCAATGCTATGGGAGGCTTTAGTGTAGCCACAAACGGGGCTACAGAAATGAATTTTTCAAATCCTGCCAGCAATGCAGCTTTACGGTTTACCGTTTTCTCTTTAGTAGGAAATACTCGTTTTTTACAAATAAATGATGGAAGTACAAAACAGTCTTCTTCCTCAACCGCATTATCCTATTTAGCAATGGGAATTCCTATTAGTAAAAAATCAGGTGCCGTTATAGGTCTCCAACCCAACTCAAGTGTAGGCTATGCCATAACCGATGAAACCCTTGATGATTTAGACAACGTTATAGAAGTTAGTATTTATAATGGAAATGGCGGAACGAATCGTTTTTTTGGAAGTTTTGGTTATCAAGTAACAAAAAATTTGAGCTTAGGAATTGAAGGAGAGTATGTTTTTGGTCAAATTGACAATACTATTATTAACCAGAGGGATGAAGTTACTTTTGGAACAAGACACCGATTAATTTCTAATGTTACGGGAAGCAGTCTAAAGCTGGGAGCAATTTACCAAAAAGAAATTAAAAAAGATTTAGAACTTAAAATGGGTGCTAGTGTAAAATTGGCCAACTCATTGGACACGAACAGCGAAGAATATATGTATTCTTTTAGTTATAATAATTTTGGTGCTGAGTTACCACTTGACACTTTAGTTAACAACACCAATGTTTCCGGAAAAATTAAACGCCCACTTTTGTGGAATTTAGGTATTGGTACGGGTAAACCTCAAGTTTGGTATGCCGGAATAGAATATAAAGCCCAAAATGCCCTAAATTTTGATGCAAGTGTGTTTCAACAGAATAATAAAATTCAATATAACGCCTCATCAAGAATAAGTATGGGTGGTTTCTGGATTCCAAAAGCCGGATCTATTACAAGCTACTGGGATAGAGTAAGGTATAGCGCCGGATTAAAATTTGAAAGCCCCGGTATCAGTATAAATACCAGCGGGAATCCAAACGATTTTACTAAGATAAATGACTTTGGCATATCTTTTGGTTTAGGTTTACCAATCGGAAACCAATTGTCCAAAGTAAATCTTGGATTTGAATACGGTAACAGAGGTAACACAACAAATGGTTTAATTAAAGAAAATTATTTTAACTTGCGCCTCGGATTAGATTTAACCGATAAATGGTTCCGTAAACGTAAAATTAATTAACTGTAAAAACCTAAACAATGAAGACTTTAACGAAACAGAAATTTTCGGTAGTAGCAATAGTATTCTTTCTATTTGCAGGGAGTTTTTTAACCAGAGCTCAGGAAGACAAAAAACAAGAGTGTAATATCAAATACAATCTATTTAGAGCTGATTATAAAAGTAAAAATTACGATAATGCCTACGATAGTTGGTTATGGACTTTTGAGAATTGTCCTGATTTATCCGTAAATATCTATAAAAATGGGTTGGTTATTGCCAAAAACAAGTACAATAAAGCTTCAGGAAGTGATAAAATTGCTGCTAAAGCATTAATTGAAAAAATTTACAAACAACGATTAGAGTATTTCCCTAAGGATAAACCGGCTAAAATGTATAGCGAATGGGCGATGTTTTTGGATAAAGCCGGTGAAGATGAAGCAACAGTATTCGGATTGTTACAAAAAGCCTATGACACTAAACCGGAAGAAATGGGTATCAAGGCTATATTTAAATTCTTTGATGGGATCATAGAACGAAATAAAGACACCAATATTCAAGCTATCTTTGATATGAACGACAACTTACAAGATGTCGCCAACAAAAAGATGGATTATTTGTCACAAAAATTAGATAAATTAAGAGAGGTTGAGGAGTCCGGTAAGGAATTAACCCCAAAACAAACAAGACATAAAAAAGCCTATTCTATAAATCTATCCAGTTTGGGTAAAGTAGAAGACGGATTGGGAGCTATGCTTGAAAAATATGCTACTTGTGACCGATTAATCCCCATGTACGAAAAAGAATTTGACGCCAATTCTACCAATGTAGTATGGTTAAAAAGAAGTGTATCCCGACTATATAACAAAGAGTGTACAGACGGAGCTTTTTATGATAAAATGGTAGAAACCTATGTTAATGCAGATCCTTCTGCTGAAGCCTATAAATTCTACGCCGGCTTATTGATGAAAAAAGAAGAAGAAGCAAAAGCTATCGAGTACTTCAAAAAAGCAGTTGATTTAGAGACCGATAGCTACAAAAAAGCCAACACTTTGTACTTTATTGCACAATTAATGAAGAAAAAAGGTCGTTTTGGACAAGCTAGAACCTATGCCTATCAAGCCTTAAAAGCCAGACCAAGTTTAGGGAAAGCCTATTTGTTAATTGCCAGTATGTATGCAAAAAGTGCTAAATCTTGTGGCAATGGTGTATTTGGAACTCGAATGGTGTATCAAGCCGCTTTAAACAAAGCCAGAAAGGCAAAAGCTATTGACCCAAGTATTTCTTCAATAGCTCAAAAACACATCAACAGTTATGCTTCTAAAGCACCTTCTACAGAAGATGTATTTAACGAAGGTATCCCATCAGGTTCTCCTTGGAAAATTGGATGTTGGATTGGCGAAACGGTACGCGTACCTTAATCTAAATTGAATACTATAATTCTAAATAGTATCTCTAAAAGCAGTATTGTGATTTTTCTCACAATACTGCTTTTTTCGTGTACTAATGATATGAAAGAAATTCGTGATATTCTCGAGGATAAAAACCTCCCTATCGCCATTGCCGAAAACATCAATCTGGTATATAAAGATTCCGGTACTGTCACAACAAAAATGCGAAGCCCCTTACTCTACGATTTTAGTAATCGAAAAAAACATCCCTATTCCGAGTTCCCAGATGGTCTATATATTACTAAGATTAGTGAAAAGGGCGATTCTACTAGCATTCAAGGCGATTATGCCATTAGCTATTCTAAAACTAATATCGCTGAAATAAAAGGTGATGTAAGCGTCGTTAACTATACTAAAAAATACCAGCTAAAGACCTCGCAATTATACTGGGATCAAAAACTACATTACTTTTTTTCAGAAAAAAAATTCACACTTATAACCCCTACAGACAGTTTATACGGCACAGGGTTTGAATCTAGCGAGAATCTGAGTAATTGGCACATTAAGAATAATAGTGGTAACTTACAAGTAAGTGACTAAAGATTACATTTTTAGCCGGATATTTAAAATGCTAATAAATTTTTATAATCCATCAGGAAGTTGTATTTTCGCAAACTAATTTTTAACAAAAAAGAATATGGCAGTTTTATCCAAAATTAGAGATCGTTCCGTTTTTTTAGTATTAATAATAGGGATGGCTTTATTTGCATTTGTGGTTCCTCCCAAAAAAATAATGAGTTTTTTCTCTTCTAAAAAAACAAATGCCATTGGTAGTATCAATGGAGAAGATATAACAAGAGAAGAGTTTATCGAAGAGGTTAAAGCTTACAAATCAGGACGAAGTACAATAGACGATTCACAAGCGAGCAACGCAGTTTGGGAAAACCTTACCAGCGAAAAAATCTATTCATCGCAACTTAAAGCAGCCGGTATTGTCGTAGGAGAAAAAGATATATGGGAAGCCATTATCAATGAACCTTCCATTAAAAAAAGTCCGGAGTTTTTAAATGATGCCGGATTATTTGATGAAGAACTTTTAAAAGGGTATGTAGCTGATTTAGAAGAAGATACCAGCGCCGAAGGTAAAGCCCGTTTTCAAAGTTGGTTATCTTTTGAACGCAGTGTTAAACAAAGCTTAGAACGCAATGCCTATCTCAATCTAGTAAAAGCAGGTTTAGGAGTATCCAATATCGAAGGAAAAGACTATTACTTTTTAAATAACACCAAAGTAAATGGTAAATTTGTACTACTTCCCTATAATTCTATACCGGATAGTACAATCAGCGTTTCTGATACTGATGTGAAAAAATACATCGATGCCCATAAAAATAGCTTTCAGGTAGATGCTTCAAGAAGTTTACAATATGTAAGCTTTGATTTACAAGCCTCTGATTCCGATAAAGAAGCCATAAAGAAAGATTTAACCGACTTGATCAAAGATAGTGGCAGTTACGAAGGATTACAAAATACAACGGATTACGAGACCTTTGTTTCGGAAAATTCGGATTTACCTTTTACAGATAAAGTAGTCTTAAAAAATGGATTAAATCCCGCTATTGCAGATAGCTTATTCAAGCTGCCT
>JANTFW010000014.1 GCA_024763245.1 Flavobacteriaceae bacterium
CCAATCACCTTAAAGTTGATATCGTTGATTTTAATATATGCACCGACCGGATTCTCGCCTTCTTCAAAGAGTTGTTTGTACACCGCTTCTTCAATAACACATACCTTTTTACGTTCTTTAATATCGTTATCATTTAAGAAACGTCCATAGATTAAATCCTTCTTTTGCACCTGATTTAGTGTAGGATAATCGCCATAAACGGTCTCTGTAATAGTTTTAAGTCCATTGACAATAAGACTGCTTGCTCTATTTCTAGGCACAGCAAATTGCAAACCATCTATATTATTTTCAATGGCTTGTACATCGGCAGTTGTCAATCGAATAGTTCTTCCTGTCTGGAATCCTTTAAAAGGTTTTCCAGTTGATTGTCCCCATACAAAAACCGAATTGGTTGCAAAACCACCAAATTGCTTGTCGAAAAAGTTTTCAAAACCTCTGGCTAATCCCAAAAGAGTCACTAACAAAAAAACGCCCCACATTACCCCAAAAATAGTAATTATAGTACGAAGCACATTTTTTCGAATTCCTTCAAAAATCTCTTGCCAAGTATCAATATCAAATATAAATTTAAACATCTTTTTCATCTATTATCCTGCATTTAAAGCTTCTATAGGTTTAATTCTCGCAGCCCTTTTGGCCGGTAAATAACCTGCTAATAATCCCGATAAAATCAAGGTTATAGTAGCTCCTATAACCAGAACATCGCTAACAGACGGGTCAATAATTTTATATTCCTCTAAAGTAGGTTTAATAAATCTTAAAATGGCCGTTCCGGCTAATAATCCACTATAACCGGCTATAGCTGTTATTAATATGGTTTCTTGAATAATCATACCTACAATGGATTTTGGGGTAGCCCCCAAAGCTTTTCTAATACCTAGTTCTTTAGTACGTTCTTTTACGACAAAAACCATAATATTACTTACACCGATAATTCCGGCAATTAATGTTCCCAACCCTATAATGAGTATGCCTACTGTTAAGCCAAACATTACCGCTCCAACGGCTTGATTCGCTTCGGCCATATTTTGGATAATAATACCACTTTGATCACGGGGTGCAACTTGGTGTTTTTCTTGAAATTTTTTCTTAATTTTTTTCCCAAATGCAATAGCTTCGCTATTACTCATAGTAGGACGAAAAGTCAGCCTGAGGTTATTGATATAATCGGTATTACCGTACATGCCTTGTAGTGTAGAAAGAGGTGTATAAATGTAGCGTTCATCATTATCTCCTCCCGGATCCGAAAATACACCTATAACTTTATAGTTAAATCCATCTAATGAAATATATTTATTTAGAGCACTTCGTCTTCCAAACAAATCCTTTTCGACCAAACGCCCTATGACGATTACTTTAGCCTTCTTTTTTAGGTCAAATTCTGAAAAAAAACGCCCTTTTTCTACCACTAATTCTTCCAAAAATTGTATATCAGGATGGCTTCCTCTAAGTTGATAATTAGAAGTTTCATTTTTGTAGATAGCTTTAACAAATTTAGTGTACAATGACGTTAAATACTGTATATCATCACCAAATTCGTCAACAATAAATTTGTAGTCATCATTTTTAAATTGAATTCTACGGCCTACCTGTAAGCCTTTATAGGGTTTTGTTGTCTTCCAACTTCTCACATAAATGGCATTGTTGGCATCTCCAGCAAACATTTCGGCAAAAGAATTTTTTAAACCATTACCTATCCCAAACAATAAGGTAAAAAGGAGTATTGCAAAAGCAATGGTAAAGCCGGTCAATACGGTCCGTAACTTATTCTTGCTAATAGCCTGAAAAATTTCCCGCCAACGATCTAAATCAAACATCTTTGCCTTTATTTAGTAGTTATGGCTTTATCCGAATGTAGCACTTTTTCATCACTTACAATTATACCATCTTTTAGACGAATAATTCTATCACTCATTTCGGCAATTTCTTCTTCATGAGTAATCACTACCAGTGTCATGCCCTCATCATTAATCTCTCTCAACAACTTCATCACACCGGCTGATGTTTCAGAATCTAAAGCCCCTGTTGGCTCATCAGCCAAGATCACTTTTGGATTACCTACTAGCGCTCTAGCCACAGCAACACGCTGTTTTTGTCCTCCGGACAATTCATTAGGCAAATGATGCGCCCAATCTTTAAGCCCTACCTTCTCTAAATATTGTAATGCTTTTTTATTGCGTTCTACACGCTTCATTCCTTGATAATATAGAGGAAGTGCTACATTTTCCAAAGCATTTTTATAAGTTATCAGATTAAATGATTGGAAAATAAATCCTAAAAACTTGTTTCTTAAAATCGCAGCTTTCTTTTCATTAAGATTTTCGATAAGTTCCCCATTAAGATAGTATTCTCCTTCGTCATGGGTATCTAATAAACCAATGATATTTAACAAAGTGGATTTTCCGGAACCAGAAGAACCCATAATAGCAATAAACTCACCTTCTTTTACTTCTAGATCCAGTCCTTTCAGGACATGAAGTGAGGATTTACCCATGGGGTAAGACTTGTGTAATTTTTTAATGCGTATCATTCAGTTAGTCTGCGTAAATTAGTTACTTTTACTTTATGGAGCTAACCAAAAATAAAGATATTGTTCTGTTTGATGGTGTTTGTAATCTGTGCAATTGGTCTGTACAATTCATCATCAAACACGACAAGAAACAACACTTTGTTTTTACAGCTCTACAATCTGACGTTGCAAATGAAATTTTGTTACACTATCCTAAAAATATTACTAAAAAAGACAGTATTTTACTGATACAGAACCAGCAATTATTTTCAGAATCTACAGCTGTATTAAAGATAGTAAGACATTTTAAGGGTTTATGGAAACTATTACTTATCTTTTGGATTATACCAAGACCTCTTCGAGATGTTTTTTATCAATTTATTGCCAAATACCGCTACCGTTGGTTTGGAAAAAAAGAAACATGTATGTTACCCTCGAAAGAAAATCAAAATCGATTTTTATAATTTACTGTTCATAATTATCATCCCATTCTTTTACGTGGGGTTCACCCAACTTACCTACAGATTTTGCCACTAACATAGACACGGTGGCATCACCGGTAACATTAACCGTAGTTCTACACATATCTAAGGGCCGATCAATAGCAAATATCAATGCTAAACCGGCTTCAGGAATTCCTGCTTGTGCCAAGACAATAACAAGCATGACCATACCGGCACCAGGTACCGCTGCAGATCCTATAGATGCTAGGGTTGCTGTGGCAATTATCCCTAACTGTGTACCTAGTGTTAAATCCATACCAAAGGCTTGTGCGATAAATACAGCCGCTACGGCTTGGTATAAACTGGTTCCATCCATATTAATAGTAGCTCCTATAGGCAAAACAAAACTAGATACCTCTTCATCTACACCCAAATGTTCCGAAACTCTTTCCATAGTAACCGGAAGCGTTGCAGCACTACTACTAGTGGAAAAAGCCAAAAGTTGTGCCGGTGAAATGCCTTTCATAAAAAAGCTCGGAGATTTCTTGGTGAAAATCATTACAAAAAAAGTATAAAGCACAATCATTAAAACCAATCCTAGCAGCACCGTAAAGGCGTACCAAGCTAATGCCTTAAATAAATCTATACTCGGAGATTCTACGACCAACGCAGCAAGCAATGCAAAAACACCATAAGGTGCCGCCAACATTATTAAGTCGATCATCTTTAGAATTACTTCATTAAAGCCATCAAAAAAATCTTTTACCGGTTTTGATTTTTCTTCAGGAATGAGAATTAGTCCTATTCCAAAAAAGATGGCAAAAAAGATTACTTGCAACATATTTCTATTATTTCCGGAAGCATGAATAATATTATCCGGCACTAAGTCTATCAATGCTTGTAAAGGGCCATTTTGCTTTTGGTTGACCGCAGCTTCTTTATATTTTTGTGTGTTTTTAGAATAATTGTTTACCAATTCCGTTCTCGTTTTCTCTGTTATAGAATTACCGGGTTTAATAATGTTAACTAAGCCAAGACCAATAGAAACCGCCAAAACAGTAGTTAGGATATAAATAGCTATAGTTCTACCACCCATTTTGGATAATTTTGAAATATCCTTTAGATCGGAAACACCTTTTATTAAAGAAGCCAAAATCAAAGGAACAGCAATTAGTTTTAAAGAATTAATAAATATCTTCCCAAAGGGTTTTACCCAATCTTGTATTAGCTCTCTTCCATTTTCAAAATTTGAAAAAATAATACCCACTAAAACTCCTAAAACCATTCCTAAAAGTATTTTCCAATGTAAAGCTAATTTCTTCATGTTTTTTCGTTTAAAAAATTTCGGAAAGTTACTAAAAAAAAACTATTTAATAATTGATATAAAAATTGTATATTGCAAACTAATAATTTTTTAACCCAATAAAAAACAACAGTATTATGTCAGGAATTTTAGATTTATTAAACGGCCCGATGGGGCAAATGTTAATTGATGGTGCCGGAAAGCAATTAGGTATGAAACAAGACCAAGCCGGTAGTGCTATACAAGCTGCCTTACCCTTAATTTTAGGAGCTATGAAAAACAATGCTTCTACACCAGAAGGGGCATCTGGATTACTAAAAGCGCTAAGTGACGATAAACACAGTGGTGGTATTTTAGATAATCTAGGAAATATTCTAGGAGGAGGGAACATTGATGATGATGTGTTACAAGACGGAGCTGGAATTTTGGGCCATGTTTTTGGAGGAAAAGAAGAGAATGTTGCCAATGCAGTGAGTAAGTCCAGTGGTATTGATATGGGGCAGGCTATGAACATTTTAAAAGTTGCCGCTCCTTTTATCATGGGATATTTAGGTAAGGAAAAAAGAGAAAAAAACATTTCAGATGAAAATGGTATTGGCGATTTACTAGGAGGTGTACTAGGTGGAGAATCTAAACAAAGCCAAAGTCTTGTCAATCAATTATTAGATGCCGATGGTGACGGAAGTATTATTGATGATGTTGCCGGAATGTTATTAAGTGGTAGCTCTGGTAAAAAAGGAGGCTTAGGAGGTTTACTCGGCGGCCTTTTTGGCGGAAAATAAGAGCGCTAAAAAATAAATTAAAAAGTCTGATTCATGAGTATTTTCTATTCTCTTGAATCAGACTTTTTCTTTTAGCTATACTCTTACGCTTTAATCGTTATTTTTTTTAGAAACGGATGTATAATTTTACAATATGATAAAACAACTAATGCATAGATGGGGTGTCCGGTCTAACATTCAGGTTATACTAATTATTCTAACATTTGCCTTAACAGGTTCTGCATCGTTATTTTTATCAGACATTATTATAGAATCCCTGCAAATAACCAGTGAAAATACTCCCGTTTTTCTATATTGGGGAGTATTTATAAGTAGCAATCTTTTGGTTTACCAAATAGTATTACTACTGATTGGTAGTTTGTTAGGTCAGTTTTCCTTCTTCTGGGAGTTTGAAAAACGAGTAGTAAAAAAGATTTGGAGTCTAAAAAAATTGATAACTTAGGAATTAAAAAAGCAGTGTTTGCCCATCCTCCTCTATAGGTGGTGTTGAATCGTCATCATCATCAATATTTGTTGATTTGGATGTAGCCTTTTCTATATTCTCATCTTTAACTTCAATGGCA
Source organism: Flavobacteriaceae bacterium (assembly GCA_024763245.1). Taxonomy (GTDB): domain Bacteria; phylum Bacteroidota; class Bacteroidia; order Flavobacteriales; family Flavobacteriaceae; genus DQTL01. The sequence continues at coordinate 5,601 of JANTFW010000014.1, forward strand.
TCTACCTCTATATCCTCAATATGAGGATCTTCATAAACTAATGATTCTAACGTATTTACTTGTTTTATTCTTTCTTTGGTAACTAAATTTCCTAAAGCATTAATACCTTTAACATCAATAAATTCCTCAGCATTTATCTCTAAGGAATTCATATTTTTTTTACTAAATATTATTTCAAAAACAGGTCTATAATCTGTAGAAACCATTTCTAATTGTGATTTAGGATGGTCTGAGATAATTACTTCTATTTTATCAGGATTTTCAATTAAAAATCTTTTGAGATAATACCGTTCCCGTTGACCATCAAAATAAACCACTGTAATGGGTTTATTCGGTATCCATTTTTCAAGGACTATAGTATCTTCGTCAAAATGCATGCTTACATCTGGAATAGCCGTCTTTAAGTTTCCATGTTGATTGATAATCAGTAATCTGTCTTTAGGTTTAAACTCCCCTAATAGCTCACCTCTTTCATCTACATTAAGACGCATTACGGCATCATCAAACCATATTTTTCTTGGTTTTAGCGTAGAGATTCCTTCTGCCTTTTGCATCACTTTTTTAATAGCATGTTTGGTAACGGTATTGCCTCTTACACCTCTCCCTTTAACAGCTAGTTCAGAAAAATCAATATCCCATTTTAACTTTTTTAGATGACCCACAGCCCGCAAATATACCGTAACTATTTCTGCTTCACCATTAGAATTTGCCGTAAAATACCATACTTTAGAATTGGGTTTGCCTGTCGTTAAATCATATTCCTTATCCCGTGTAACACCTGACACATAAAAACGTTTCATATAACTGGCTCCGGAACGACCATCGCGGTATATCATATTGTAAACAGTACGTTTGTCGTTCTTTATAAAGATGGCAACATGAATAATATCCTTACCTACAAAAGTTTTTGAATCTACCTTAGTGATTATCATCTTACCATCAGCTCTAAACACAATGACATCATCAATATCGGCACAATCTGTCACAAATTCATCTTTTTTAAGCGACGTACCTATAAATCCTTCTTCTCTATTTACGTAAAGTTTTGTATTACGCATCACCACTTTTGTCGCCTCAATATCTTCAAAAAGTCTTATTTCCGTTTTACGTTCACGTCCTTTACCGTATTTTTTCTTTAAATTTTTAAAATAATCTATCACATAGGCAATCAGATTACTTAAGTGGTGATTAACCCCTGCAATTTTATCTTCCAAAGCCTCAATTAATTGATTGGCTTTATCAATATCAAACTTAGAAATTTTCTTAATTTTAATTTCTGTTAGTCGAATGATATCTTCTTGGGTAACGGCTCTTTTTAGATGTTTTGTATAGGGTTTTAAACCTTTTTCTATGGCTTTTAACACCCCTTCCCAGCTCGTTTCTTCTTCAATATCTCGATAGATCCGGTTCTCAATAAAAATTCGCTCTAGAGAGGCAAAATGCCATTGTTCTTGTAGTTCATCTAATTGAATCTCTAATTCCATTCGCAACAAATCTACCGTGTGATCTGTAGAACGTTTCAAGACTTCTTTTACACCGATAAAGACAGGTTTATTCTTGTCAATAACACAACATAAGGGTGATATTGACACTTCACAACTGGTAAAAGCATATAAAGCATCTATCGTTTTGTCGGGAGACACGTTATTTGGAAGATGAATTAAAATCTCTACCGATGCAGACGTATTATCCTCAATTTTATTAATTTTAATCTTTTTCTTTTCATTGGCTTTGATAATGCTATCAATCAATGAGGAGGTAGTCATACCAAAAGGTAGTTCAGAAATAATCAGTGTTTTTTTGTCGAACTGTGCAATCTTAACACGTACTCGTATCTTACCACCACGCTTTCCGTCTTTATAATCTGATACATCTGCTACACCACCTGTTTGAAAATCCGGAATTAAGGTAAAGCTTCGTCCCTTAAGATATTTAATAGAAGCATCTATTAATTCATTAAAATTGTGAGGGACTATTTTGGTAGATAAACCTACTGCGATTCCTTCTGCCCCTTGAGCTAAAAGTAAAGGAAATTTTACCGGTAAATCTATAGGTTCTTTTTTTCGTCCATCGTAAGTGGCTTGCCACTCGGTTGTTTTAGGATTAAAAACTACTTCAGATGCAAACTTTGACAAACGGGCCTCTATATATCGGGGAGCCGCCGCTCGATCTCCGGTTAAAATATTACCCCAATTACCTTGGGTGTCTATCAACAATTCTTTTTGCCCCAACTGCACCATTGCATCAGCAATACTCGCATCTCCATGAGGGTGATATTGCATCGTATGCCCCACCAAATTAGCCACCTTATTGTATCGACCATCATCCAAATCTTTCATAGACTGCATAATACGTCTTTGAACCGGCTTAAAACCATCTTCGACAGAAGGAACAGCACGTTCTAAAATAACATAAGATGCATAATCTAAAAACCAATTTTTATACATCCCGGTCACCTTAGTGATCGTTTCTTGTGTTTGGTTTTTAAATTCGTTATTAGTTTGGTCGTCGTTCATAATACTATTCTCGAAAAGAATCTATTCAATAATATCTAATTCTACTTTTAGGTTTTCTATGATAAATTGCTGGCGTTCATAAGTGTTTTTACCCATATAAAAGGCTAATAAATCATCAACACTCATACTTTTGTCCAACATAATAGGATCAATACGCATATCTTCGCCAATAAAGTATTTAAACTCATTGGGTGATATTTCACCAAGTCCTTTAAATCGGGTTATTTCCGGTTTGCCTTTAAGTTTTTTTATGGCCTGTTGTTTTTCTTCTTCTGAATAACAATAATAGGTATTCTTTTTATCTCTAACTCTAAAAAGCGGTGTTTCTAAAATATATAAATGGCCTTCTTTTATTAACTCAGGGAAAAATTGTAAAAAGAACGTAATTAGTAATAACCGAATATGCATACCATCTACATCGGCATCTGTGGCAATTACTATATTATTGTATCTTAAATTCTCAATGCCATCCTCAATATTCAAAGCGGCTTGCAAGAGATTGAACTCTTCATTTTCGTATACAATTTTTTTTGTTTTTCCGTAGGAATTAAGGGGTTTTCCTCGTAAACTAAATACAGCTTGGGTACTTACATTCCTTGACTTTGTAATAGAACCACTTGCGGAATCACCCTCTGTAATAAACAAGGTACTGTTTAGTCGATTATCTTTTTTCATATCGCCCAAATGCACCCTGCAATCACGTAATTTTTTATTGTGCAGACTTACCTTTTTAGCCCGTTCTCTAGCCAATTTTCGAATACCGGACAATTCTTTTCGTTCTTTTTCTGCCTGTACAATTTTATGTTGAATACTCGCCGCAGTATCCGGGTTTTTATGAAGGTAATTGTCTAATTTTGTCTTGATAAAATCATTGATAAACACACGAACACTGGGTAAACCACCCCCCATTTCTGTGGAACCCAACTTTGTTTTCGTCTGACTTTCAAAAACAGGTTCCATCACTTTAATACTAATGGCTGAAACGATAGATTTTCGAATATCGGACGCATCGTAATTTTTACCAAAAAAATCCCTAATGGTTTTAACAATAGCTTCTCTAAAAGCCGTTTGATGTGTACCACCTTGTGTAGTATGTTGCCCATTAACAAAGGAATGGTACTCTTCGCTGTATTGTAGTTTGCTGTGTGTTATAGCCACTTCTATATCCTCTCCCAGTAGATGGATAATAGGATACTGCATCGCCTCTTCAGTGATCTGCTCTTCTAACAGATCTTTTAATCCATTTTCTGAAATAAACTTTTCTCCATTAAAAATTATGGTTAATCCTCTATTGAGAAAAACATAATTCTTCAACATTTTTTCTATATATTCATTCCTGAATTTATAGTTTTTAAAAATGTTCGAATCCGGAATAAAGGTGACTTTAGTTCCTTTTCGTAAAGAAGAAGCTACAGGCAGTTCATCAGTAATGAGCTTTCCTCTTTCGAACTCGACCGATTTGGACTGATTATCTCTAATAGATTGTACCTTAAAGTAAGACGATAAAGCATTTACTGCTTTCGTACCCACACCATTTAATCCTACTGATTTTTTAAAAGCACGGGAATCGTATTTTCCACCGGTATTCATTTTAGAAACCACATCTACCACTTTACCTAAAGGAATACCTCTACCGTAATCTCGTATAGTAACCACATTCTCTTTAATACTAATCTCAATAGTTTTACCGGATCCCATTACAAATTCGTCAATAGAATTATCCAGTACCTCTTTAATCAAGATATAAATACCATCGTCGGGCGACGAACCATCTCCTAACTTACCAATATACATACCCGGACGCAATTGGATGTGTTCTTTCCAATCGAGTGAACGAATATTGTCTTCGGTATATTGTGTGTTTTTAGGCATTAATAGGTTTCTTATTAGACCGACGAAAATAAGATTATTCTACTAGAAGTAAAAGCACTCGGTTAGGAATTTATTAACAAAAAGTAACTAACGGCTTGTACTGCTTTACACCGTACGAAAGGTATCTAATACTTATTCTATTTTTATGCTTTGTATGGCGCTATCCGGTGTAATAATATTTTGACCTTTCCAGTAATTTACATCGTAAGAATTAAGCCTATCCACTTGAAAATTAGTTTTAGGGGTAAAACTATCATACATCGTTTTGGTTAGAATTCCTTGATTGGATAACAAGAGTTCTCGGATTGTATAATTTCGTATTTGAATATTCATCTGAAAAGACACTTGATTTTGTTTTCTCCTACCTTTTACAAATTTATTTTTCTCGATTATTTTTATGGGTCTATCAATTCCTGCTTCTTGTGATTCCTCAATTTTTAGATATGTTAACATATACTTACCATCTGTATTCTTAGAGAAAACAAGTGTACTTTCATAACCCAAATCGTTTGCCTTTACCCCAAACATATTAAAATGTTTATCAAAAATTTTATGTGCCGAACCTACATCAGCACGTAAAATACCGAAATCTTCGGTGCTTATATATAGTTTCCCTTTGTATTTAGCACTTCCTTTAGGTGAGAACTCGACACGATAAACAAGATCGTCATCCAGTTCTAATAAACCGGTATAGGTAAAGTTATATCGATTTGATTTATTGAGAAAATCAACAGAGGAATCTTCTTGGGTAAATAGATTCTTTAATAAGTTTGTAATCTGAGTAGTCCTGTATTGTTGAATACCTTTATTTTTTTGTTGTGACGATTTTGTTTTTCGCTTTGCCTCTTCACCTAGAATAGAGTCTATGGATTCTGTTTTATCAAGTCTTATGATTCCTGATTTTATTATTAAATACGAATTCGGTTTTGTGTTTTTCCGTAAGGTTGAAAAGAAATCGTCCTGAATTTGCTGAATAGAGGCTTGTTCGTGTTTACTCTGGATTATTAGGTTTTTTTTTAGTTGCAATTTCAATTTCGAATGTTCTTTTACATATAATTTCCCATAAGATTCGACTAGGGCGGTAAAATTTTTAGGCAGCTTTTCGGTAATCGTATCAAAAAGCCTCTGATTTATATTTTCAATGCTTGATTTTTCTAAATCAAAATCGAATTTTCGAATTTTCTGGGTATAATTCTCCCGTAAAAAGAAATTACTCTGGGAATAATCTATAACATAATTTGAATCTAAATTATGCTTTACATTGCTGATAATTTCATCAATACTCAATTTTTTGTTAGAAATAATTACGGGGTCTATTTCATAAACATCTTGTTGTAATAATATTTGCTTAGGAATACTATCCTGAAATGCGTATTTAATTGTCTTATATCCTAAAGACGATATGGTCAGTGAATCCAATGTAGAAACTGTTTCCGGGATAAGTACATCAAAATTTCCTTCTTCATTAGACATAACACCGGCATTCTCAGCATATAATATACTGGCAAAGGGAATGGGTTCTTTGGTTTCTGAATCGACAAGTTGCGAAGATATTTGCTGAGCTTGAGCTACAAATACAACAAAGAAATAGAGAAGTGTGAGCTGTACTTTTTTGACCATTTTTTTATTTTTAAAATCCAACAGTCAACAAAACAACAATTATTCCATTTAGTATGATGTTAAATACCCGTTAACAATATAGGAATTTAACTTTTTTTAAGAGATTTATACATTAAATCTAAAATTCATCATATCGCCATCTTGAACGACATAGTCTTTTCCTTCAATCGCTAATTTACCGGCTTCTTTTACTTTTGCCTCACTTCCGTAATGAATAAAATCATCATATTTCATTACCTCTGCTCTAATAAACCCCTTTTCAAAATCGGTATGGATAACACCAGCTGCTTGGGGTGCTTTATCACCAATATGTATGGTCCAAGCACGTACTTCTTTAACACCGGCTGTAAAATAGGTTTGAAGATTTAGGAGTTTATAAGCCGCTCTTATCAATCGGTTTGATCCCGTTTCTGAAAGTCCTAACTCATCTAGAAAGAGTTGTCGCTCTTCATAATCATCTAATTCAGCAATATCTGCCTCAGTAGCCACAGCCAACACCAATACTTCGGCATCTTCATCTTTAACGGCCTCTCTTACGGCATTGGAATAAGCATTACCACTAATAGCGGATGCTTCATCTACATTACAGACATAAAGCACCGGTTTATCCGTTAGAAACTGTAGTGGTTTTATATATTCGTTGCGTTCGTCTTCGGTCAAGTCTATGGCTCTTACAGACTGGGCACTTTCTAATCCTTTATGCACCTTCTCTAAGACCTGCAATTCTTTTTGAGCCACTTTATCTCCGGTTTTAGCGGCACGTTTTACCTTGTCTAGTCTTTTCTCAAGGGTTTCTAAGTCTTTTAACTGCAATTCGAAATCGATAGTTTCTTTATCCCTAACCGGATCTATGGTGGTATCTACGTGTGTAATATTATCATTATCATAACAGCGTAACACGTGAATAATGGCATCGGTTTCACGGATATTACTCAAAAACTGATTACCCAATCCTTCTCCTTTGCTCGCCCCACGAACTAATCCGGCAATATCAACTATTTCAACAATAGCGGTTTGAACACGCTGAGGATTTACTATTTCGGCTAACTTCGTCAACCGGTTGTCAGGAACATTAATTACACCTACATTAGGTTCTATAGTACAAAAAGGGTAGTTTGCCGATTGTGCTTTAGCATTTGACAAACAATTAAAAAGTGTTGATTTTCCAACATTAGGTAAACCTACGATTCCTGCTTTCATCAGTATTGGGTTTTAGGCTGCAAATATAATTTAATTTTTTACTTAAGAACGGGGTTGGCATAGTACTAAAGTTGTAATAAAAAACGCATAGTATCTACACCGTCTGCATAATCCCATAGTTGAGGTAACTGCGTTTCTCCAAATGGGACAGTATCCAATTTTAGATCTTTACTTCCTACAATACATTGAATTTGATCTTTTTCCAACATTAATTTGTGCTTAAGTTCATCTAGTGATGAATAGTATTCATAAAATAGTGTAGCAATAGGTGAGGCATAGGCGGTATCCTCCTTTAACACAAAAAAACCATTATCTAAAATGGGAATTTGACTCATTAAATATACCGTTTTATTATAATCATAATTGTTTTGATATTTCTTGTAATCTATACATTTACGTTGTTCGTAAACGGCATTAAACAAAAGGTTAAAATCATATTTCTCAGGAATAAAAATTTTCGAAACACTACGGCATCCCAATCCAAAATAGCGAAAAATATCTTCTCCGAGTAATGATAGCTCTTCAGGAGATTCCTCGCCGGTAAGCACCGCAACCGCATTACGGTTTTTACGAATAATATGCGGATAGGTGCCAAAATATTGCTCAAAATAACGTGCCGTATTATTGCTACCGGTGGCTATAACAGCATCCATACCCTTTAGTGTACCTTCTGTAAAATGTATCCGTTCCGAAAATTCTTGTGATACACCAATAAGAAATTCGGCTAATACAGGTAGTAATTGCTGATCGTTAGACGATTGTTTTACCAAAACCTTATGTCCGGACATCAATACAGTAATAAAGTCATGGAAACCGACCAAAGGAATATTTCCTGCAGTAATAATACCAATAGTCTTAGTAGATATACCCTTAAAATCGTACATAGACAGCCATTTATTTACATTAGATTCTTCTAATGTTTTTGCCCAAGTATGGATGGCAAACAGGACATTTTCTTGGGTAAACCATCCGTTATAATGAACAACTTGTTTTATTTGAAAATCCATTTTATCAAACAAAGATTCATTACAAGAATACGGTATATCCTTATCAATTGTTCCGGTTTTAAATTGGGCTAGAAATTGCCCTAGCGCTACAAATGCTTTACTACGCTCATTTATGTTCATACAGCTAAAATACTATTGTTTTTAGGAATAAAAAAAGGGATAAGCTAATGCCTATCCCTATTTTTTATACTAACATAATCTACTCTTCAGATTTTGTTTCTTCTTCAGTGGTTTCTGGGGTACCTACTGGTGTTTGAACCGTAGTTTTTTTTCTACGACTACGTCTTGTTGATTTTTTCTTTTTAGCATTCGGGTTGTAATTTTCATTGTAATCTACAAACTCTATCATAGCCATTTCGGCATTATCTCCCAAACGATTTCCTAATTTGATTATGCGTAAATAGCCACCCGGTCTATCTGCAATTTTTACAGCAACATTTTTAAACAATTCAGTAACCATATACTTGTTTTTCAAATACTTGAAAACAACACGACGATTGTGAGTTGTATCGTTCTTTGATTTGGTTATTATTGGTTCTATAAATTGACGTAAAGCTTTTGCTTTGGCCAAGGTAGTGTTAATACGTTTATGTTCTATTAAGGAACAAGCCATATTAGAAAGCATGGCCTTTCTATGTGCTGTTTTTCTTCCTAAATGGTTAAATTTCTTTCCGTGTCTCATCTTACTTTCAATTCTGTTCGCTACAAGAGCGATTTAATTTGATTACTAATTATTCTTTATTTAATTTATACTTGCTCAAATCCATACCAAAGCTAAGATTCTTAGCATCAACCAATTCACTTAATTCTGTTAATGATTTTTTACCAAAATTTCTAAACTTCATCAAATCACTTTTATGATAAGAGACTAAATCGCCTAAGGTATCTACTTCTGCAGCTTTTAAACAGTTGAGTGCTCTTACGGAAAGATCCATATCAACCAGTTTAGTTTTTAACAGCTGGCGCATATGTAATGATTCTTCGTCATATGATTCTGTTTGTGCAATCTCATCGGCCTCCATAGTAATACGTTCATCAGAAAACAACATAAAATGTTGTATCAAGATTTTAGCTGCTTCAGTCAAGGCATCTTGCGGATTTATAGAACCGTCGGTTTTGATATCAAAAATTAATTTTTCATAATCCGTTTTCTGCTCTACACGATGATTCACTACCTCATATTTAACCAATTTGATAGGAGTATAAATAGAATCCGTGAAGATGGTTCCAAGAGGCATCCCAGATTTTTTATTTTCATCAGCAGGAACAAAACCTCTACCCTTTTCTATCGTAAGTTCCATATGGAGTTTTAAATTTTTCTCCATATTACAAATTACCAAATCAGGATTTAAGACTTGAAATCCGGAAATAAACGGTTGAAGGTCTCCAGCCGTAATTTGAGATTTTTTAGTAACAGTTATTGTAACGGTTTCATTATCTACATCCTCTATCTGTCTTTTAAAACGAACTTGTTTTAAATTTAGAATAATATCTGTAACATCCTCTACCACACCGGAAATTGTAGAAAACTCGTGTTCTACACCTTCTATACGGATGGAAGTAATTGCATAACCCTCTAAAGAAGAAAGTAAAACTCTTCTTAAGGCATTCCCAATGGTTAAACCAAATCCGGGTTCCAAAGGTCTAAATTCAAATTTACCTTCAAATTCGTTGGATTCAATTTTTATTACCGTATCGGGTTTTTGAAAATTTAATATAGCCATAGTTGGTTTATTTTTCTTTATTATTTAGAGTACAATTCAACGATGAACTGCTCATTAATATTTTCAGGAATTTGAATCCTTTCAGGTACAGAAACAAAAGTTCCTTGTTTGGTATCATTATTCCAAGTCATCCATTCGTAAACAGCATTACGATTGGCTAATGAATTTTCAATCACTTCTAATGATTTGGATTTTTCTCTTACTCCTACTACATCACCGGGATTAAGACTATATGAAGGAATGTTAACTAAACTTCCATTAACCGTTATATGTCTGTGCGAAACTAATTGTCGGGCAGCACTACGGCTTGGCGCAATACCAAGGCGATATACTACATTATCTAAACGAGCTTCACAAAGCTGTAATAAGATTTCACCAGTAATACCACTACGTCTTTGTGCTTTCTTAAATAAGTTACTGAATTGTTTTTCTAAAATTCCGTAAGTATATTTTGCTTTTTGCTTTTCTTGCAATTGAACAGCATACTCCGATTTTTTCCCACGTCTTCTATTGTTACCGTGTTGTCCTGGAGGATAATTCTTTTTTTCGAAACTTTTATCAGGGCCAAAAATGGGCTCTCCGAATTTTCTTGCAATTTTTGTTTTAGGTCCAGTATATCTAGCCATTTCTATTGATTTTAGTAAGAACGATTACGAATTAAGGTCTAGAGTTTAATCCTTCGAAAATCTTGAGCGTTCTTACGATTATTATTTAATTATTATACTCTTCTACGTTTTGGAGGTCTACACCCATTATGTGGTAGCGGTGTAACGTCCACGATTTCTGTTATTTCCACACCACTATTATGGATGGCTCTCATAGCAGATTCTCTACCGTTTCCAGGACCTTTTACATAGGCTTTTACTTTACGTAAGCCTAATTCATAAGCCACCTTTGCAGCATCTTCTGCAGCCAATTGAGCAGCATAAGGGGTGTTTTTCTTAGAACCTCTAAAACCTTGTTTACCGGCAGAAGACCAAGAAATAACATCACCTTTTTTGTTCGTTAGTGTAACAATGATATTATTAAAAGAAGCATGAATGTGAGCTTCACCCACGGCTTCAATAATTACTTTACGTTTTTTTGTGACTGTTTTTTTCGCCATAATTCAGCTATTATTTAGTTGCTATTTTTTTGTTAGCAACAGTTTTACGTTTACCTTTTCTAGTTCGCGAATTATTCTTGGTACGTTGTCCTCTTAAAGGTAATCCCGTTCTGTGACGAATACCTCTATAGCTACCAATGTCCATTAAACGTTTAATGTTTAAACGAGTATCAGAACGTAATTCACCTTCTATAGTGTATTTACCAGCTTCTTCACGAATATGAGCAATTTCATCATCCGTCCAATCTTGGACTTTAGTACTTTCGTCCACTTTAGCGGCGGTTAATATTTTTTTTGCTCTACTTCTTCCAATACCGTAAATATAAGTTAGTGCAATGACACCTCTTTTATTATTTGGAATATCAATACCTGCTATTCTTGCCATAATTATCCTTGTCTTTGTTTATGTTTTGGATTCTTTTTGTTGATTACGTACAATCTACCCTTACGACGTACAATTACATCATCGGCTGATCTTTTCTTTAAGGATGCTCTTACTTTCATTTCTTTTAATATCTGTATGTTATTCTAGCTTTACTTAAATCGTATGGGCTCATTTCTAGTTTTACCTTATCACCGGGTAAAAGCTTGATGTAATGCATGCGCATTTTCCCTGAAATATGAGCGGTAACAACGTGTCCATTTTGTAATTCTACACGAAACATGGCATTAGATAATGCTTCTGTTATAGTTCCATCTTGTTCTATTGCAGGTTGTTTTGCCATACGTTATTATATTATTTTGTTCTACGTCCTGTACTTGTTTTCATTAAACCGTCATAATGATGATTCAATAGATAAGCGTTTATTTGTTGTATAGTATCAATAGCAACTCCTACCATAATGATTAAGGAAGTTCCTCCATAAAACAAGGCCCAATTTTGTTGTACTCCAAACTGACCTACAATAGCGGGTAATACCGCTAATAGGGCAAGAAATATAGATCCCGGAAAAGTAATTCTAGATAAAATAGTATCTAGTAATTCGGCGGTGGCATGTCCAGGCTTAACACCGGGAATAAAACCATTTCCTCTTTTAAGATCATCGGCCATCTTATTTGTTGGTATTGTAATTGCCGTATAAAAATAACTAAATATTATAATTAATAGTGCAAACAATATATTATAGGATAAACCAAACATATTACCAAACTGAATACCTATTGATTTAACCGTTTCATTTTCTGATTGTGCTAATAAACCGGGAACAAACATTAAAGCTTGTGCAAAGATAATTGGCATAACTCCAGCAGAATTCAATCGTAAAGGAATATAATCTCTAGCACTTCCAACAGTCTTAATGGCTCCAATAACAGAACGCTTGGCATATTGAACAGTAACTCTTCTTACGGCAGTAACAAGATATACAGAAGCCATGATTACCATGAACCAAACTACTAATTCTAGTAAGATCATAATTAAAGCTCCTTGTCCTGCAGATAACTTAGACGTAAATTCGTTCATAAACGATCCGGGGAAACGTGCAATAATTCCTACCATAATCAGTAAGGATATACCATTACCAATACCTTTATCGGTAATTTTTTCACCAAGCCACATAGCAAATACTGAACCGGTCATCAAGAGTATCAAAGCGGATACAAAAAACAGACCTCCATGTCCCATCGTAAATGCCGACTCCGGCACACCCACTCTACTCATATTAGCAATATAAGCAGGGCCTTGAACCAAAGTAATTAAGATGGTTAACCAACGGGTTATTTGTGTTTTCTTATTTCTTCCACTCTCTCCATCTTTATCTAATTTTTGAAGATAGGGTACGGCAATACCCATAAGTTGTACAACAATTGAAGCAGAAATATAAGGCATAACTCCTAATGCCATAATAGATGCTCTTGAAAAAGCACCTCCGGTAAAAGCATTAATAATACCTAACAAACCACCTTGAGTATTGGTTGCCGCGGTTAACTGTGTGGTATCGATACCTGGCAATGAAACTTGAGCCATAAAACGGTAAACCGCCATAAAGCCAAGAGTCAGAATTAACTTATTTCTAAGTTCTTCTATCTTCCAAATATCTCTTATGGTTTGAATAAACTTCTTCATTGCGTAAATTATAATTCGGTTACAGAACCACCGGCATTTTCGATTGCTGCTTTAGCGGTTGCGGTAAATTTATGAGCGGTAACATTAAGTTTGGCTGTTAATTTACCTCTACCCAATATTTTGACCATTTCATTTTTACGTACTAATCTATTATCAATTAAAACCTGAAAATCAACCGTGTCTTTGATTTTACCGGCATCTACAAGAGATTGTAGGGTATCAAGATTCACACCTTGGTAGTCTTTTCTATTAATATTTGTAAATCCAAATTTAGGCACACGTCTTTGTAAAGGCATTTGACCTCCCTCAAATCCTAGTTTTCTAGAATAACCGGAACGTGATTTGGCTCCTTTATGTCCTCTAGTGGCCGTACCCCCTTTTCCGGATCCTTGACCTCGTCCAACTCTTTTACTCAAATGAGTACTACCTTTAGCGGGTTTTAAATTATGTAATTCCATCGACTTATATCGTTTTAAATTTCTGTAACAGAAACTAAATGTTTTACTTTATTGACCATTCCTAAAATCTCAGGAGTTGCTTCGTGCTCAACCTCTTGATTAATCTTGCGCAATCCTAAAGACTCCATGGTACGTTTTTGAGTACTCGGTCTTCTAATAATACTTCTAACTTGTTTAACAATAATCTTGCTCATTGGTACTTTTTTTATCCGTTAAATACTTTATCCAAAGAAACACCTCTTTCTTTAGCAACCATTTCGGGACTTCTCAATTGGAGAAGGGCATCGAAAGTAGCTTTTACCACATTATGAGGGTTTGAAGAACCTTGTGATTTAGATAATACATTGTGTACACCAACTGATTCAAGTACGGCACGAACAGCTCCACCGGCAATAACTCCTGTACCATCCGATGCTGGTTTTATGAATACTCTTGCACCACCAAATTTTCCTTTTTGTTCGTGAGGAATAGTCTTGTTTACAATAGGTATACGAATTAAATTCTTTTTAGCATTTTCAATTGCTTTGGCTATCGCAGTAGCAACATCTTTAGATTTTCCTAGACCGTGTCCTACAACGCTCTCGCCATCACCTACAACAACAATAGCAGAAAAACCAAAAGTTCTACCCCCTTTTGTTACTTTGGTAACTCTTTGTACACCTACCAAATGATCTTGTAGTTCTAATCCACTTGGTTTAACACGTTCTACATTTTTATATTTACTATACATAGTGTTTATCTTAAAATTTTAAACCCGCTTCTCTTGCCGCATCAGCGAAAGCTTTTACTCTACCGTGATACAAATAACCATTTCTATCAAAGGCACATTTAGTAATTCCGGCTTTAACCGCCTTTTCACCAAGTAAGGTACCAACAGCTTTAGCTGTTTCTACTTTATTGCCATCTGCTTTAATACTCTTCTCTCTAGAAGAAGCAGCTAGTAAAGTTTTACCGGCAACATCATCTATCAATTGAGCATAAATTTCTTTATTACTACGAAAGATACTTAATCTAGGTTTCTCTGCAGTTCCTGAAACAATCTTACGAATTCTTCGTTTGATTCTTTGTCTTCTTTCTAATTTTGTTAATCCCATAATTGCTATACTAATTAGGCTGTTTTACCTGCTTTTCTTCTAATAATTTCTCCGACGAATTTAACTCCTTTTCCTTTGTATGGCTCCGGCTTACGGAAAGAACGAATCTTAGCTGCCACTTGCCCCACCAGCTGTTTGTCAAAAGAGGTTAATTTAATAATTGGATTTTTACCTTTTTCAGAGATGGTCTCCACCTTTACTTCAGGTGCAATTTCCAATATAATCGAATGTGAGAAACCTAAGGCTAAATCCAAGCGTTGACCTTGGTTAGAGGCTCTATAACCTACACCAACTAATTCCAGTTCTTTGGTCCAACCTTTAGATACACCTATAACCATATTATTGACCAATGATCTATACAGACCGTGCATTGCTCTATGTGGTTTGCTATCTGAAGGTCTAGCTACAGATACGGTTCCGTCCTTAACGCTGATTTCTACATCCTTTATCTCTTGTACAAGTTCTCCTAATTTACCTTTGACCGTTATTACATTGTCTTTAACTTCAACAGTAACTCCATCAGGGATGGTAACCGGATTATTTCCTATTCTTGACATCTCTTATACTATTCTTTATTAATATACATAACATAATACCTCTCCACCGACATTCTCAGCAATGGCTGATTTATTGGTCATTACTCCTTTAGAAGTAGACACAATGGCAATGCCTAAACCGTTAAGTACTCTTGGCATATCATCAGCACCAACATATTTACGTAAACCCGGTGTACTAACTCTTTGTAATTTTTTAATCACAGAGGTTCTGGATTGTTTATTATACTTAAGGGCTATTTTAATTTTCCCTTGTTTATTATCTTCTATAAACTTGTAGCTTAATATATATCCTTGATCAAAAAGAATTTTAGTAATTTCTTTCTTAATATTGGATGCAGGGATTTCTACAACTCTATGGCCTGCGCTAAATGCATTTCTAATTCTTGTTAGATAATCTGCTATTGGATCTGTGTTCATCTTTTTAATTATTTATGGATTACCAACTTGCTTTTTTAACACCAGGTATCAAGCCTTGATTTGCCATTTCTCTAAAAGTAACACGAGAAATTCCAAATTGTCTCATATAACCTTTAGGTCTACCCGTTAATTTGCAACGGTTGTGTAAACGTACCGGAGAAGCATTTTTAGGTATTCTTTGTAGTGCTTCAAAGTCACCTGCTTCTTTTAACGCTTTACGTTTAGCAGCATATTTAGCAACTAATTTTTGTCTTTTTACCTCGCGGGCTTTCATTGATTCTTTAGCCATTCTTCTTATTTTTTAAACGGTAATCCTAATGCTTTTAATAAAGACATTGCTTCCTTATCTGTTGGTGCAGAAGTAACAAAAGTAATGTCCATACCACTAATTTTATTGATTTTATCAATACTAATTTCCGGATAGATAATTTGTTCTGTAATTCCTAAATTGTAGTTACCTCTTCCGTCAAAGCCGGTAGCTTTGATTCCTTGAAAATCACGTACACGTGGTAAAGATACGGTAACCAATCTATCTAGAAACTCATACATTTTATCACCTCTAAGAGTAACCATCGCTCCAATAGGAGTCCCTCTACGTAATTTAAAGGTTGCCACATCTTTTTTGGAGATTGTAGCTACTGGTTTTTGACCAGAAATCAAGGTTAATTCTTCTAAAGCATAATCTATCAGCTTTTTATCCGCTGTAGCAGCACCAACTCCTTTACTAATTACAATTTTTTGTAATTTAGGTACTTGCATTATACTTTTATATCCGAACTCTTCAAAAAGTTCTTTGACAATCTTGTCTTGATATTCGCTTTTTAGTCTAGGTATATAACTCATCTTTATATCGCTTTGTTAGATTTTTTAGAAAATCTAATTTTCTTACCATCTTCTGTTCTAAAGCCCACTCGCACAGTTTTATCATTTTCAACTAACATTACATTTGAAATGTGAATGGGAGCTTCCATTTTTTCGATACCACCTTGTGGATTTGTAGCACTTGGTTTTTTATGTTTAGAGACCATATTGACTCCTTCAACCAATACTCTATTTTTTGCTACCAATACCTGAAGAACTTTACCTTCTTGACCTTTATTGTCACCGGTAATAACTCTTACAGTATCTCCTGTTTTAATTTTAAATTTTGTCATCCTATCTTATTATTATAGTACCTCAGGTGCTAATGAGACAATCTTCATAAACTTTTTATCACGCAATTCTCTTGCTACCGGACCAAAGACACGAGTTCCTTTCATTTCACCGGAATTGGCGTCTAATAATACACAAGCATTATCATCAAATCTTATATAAGAACCATCTTTTCTTCTTACCTCTTTAACGGTACGAACTACAACAGCTCTAGATACTTGACCTTTTTTAACAGATCCGTTTGGCGTTGCTTCTTTAACTGAAACAACAATTTTATCACCTAAAGATGCATATCTTTTCTTAGTTCCTCCTAAAACTCTGATTACAAGTACTTCTTTTGCACCGGTATTATCAGCTACTTTTAATCTTGATTCTTGCTGTAACATAATTATTTCGCTCTTTCAATGATTTCTACTAATCTCCAACGCTTTGATTTGCTCAAAGGACGTGTTTCCATAATACGGACTTTATCACCTTCATTACATTCATTTTTTTCATCATGAGCGGTGTATTTCTTTGTATTTAACACAAACTTACCGTACATAGGGTGTTTTACACGCTTCACTGAAGAAACCACGATGGATTTATCCATTTTATTGCTGGATACAATCCCAATACGTTCCTTTCTAAGATTTCTTTCTGTCATCTTTATAGTCGTTTATGAATTTTGTAATTCTCTATTTGTTAATTCTGTAGCAATTCGTGCTACGGTTTTTCTCAAAGTTCTCAATTGTATAGGATTTTCAAGAGGAGAAACGGTATGATTAATTTTTAAATCGGTATACTGTTTCGTTAGGCTAACTAACTTCTCTTGTAAATCTTCTACTGATAAGTCTCTGATATCTGAATTTTTCATCTCTTATTTTGTTTTAGGCGTTTTCGTCGTAATCTCTTGCAATAACAAATTTGGTTTTAACCGGTAGTTTTTGAGCGGCCAAACGCAAAGCTTCTTTGGCAACATCCATAGGTACACCACCTACTTCAAAAAGAATTCTTCCTGGTTTTACTACTGCTACAAAATATTCGGGTGCTCCTTTACCTTTACCCATACGTACTTCTAGTGGTTTTTTAGTAATAGGTTTGTCCGGGAAAATTTTAATCCACAGCGCCCCTTGTCTCTTCATAAAACGAGTTGCAGCAACACGAGCTGCCTCAATTTGACGAGAAGTTAACAAATCTTGTTCTAAAGATTTGATGCCAAACATACCATTAGACAGACGGTGTCCTCTTTGGGAATTACCTTTCATGTTCCCTTTACCTTTCTGTACCTTACGATATTTTACTCTTTTTGGTTGTAACATCTTACAATCTAATTTTTATAGTTATTATCTTCTGCGTGGCCCGCGTCCTCTAGCTTTACTTCTACCTTTACCACCAGATTTCTTTTGCCCTCCTACTAATGCCATGGGTTGTAGATCTCTTTTACCATAAACCTCACCTTTCATAATCCAAACTTTAACACCTATTTTACCATAAGTAGTATTTGATTCTTCCAAAGCATAGTCAATGTCTGCACGGAATGTAGATAATGGGATACGTCCCTCTTTATAACTCTCTGAACGGGCCATTTCAGCTCCATTAAGTCGACCGGAAATCTGGACTTTAATACCTTCAGCATTCATACGCATTGTACTTGCAATTGCCATTTTAATAGCACGTCTGTAAGATATTCTATTTTCAATTTGACGAGCGATATTAGCTGCAACTAATTTAGCATCTAATTCCGGTCTCTTAATTTCATAAATATTAATCTGAACATCTTTTCCTGTCAGCTTCTTTAACTCTTCTTTTAACATATCTACTTCTTGACCACCTTTACCAATAATGATACCCGGGCGAGCAGTTGTAATAGTTATTGTAAGAATTTTTAAAGTACGTTCAATAATTACGCGCGAAACACTAGCTTTAGCTAAACGGGTAAAAATATACTTTCTGATTTTATCATCTTCTGCAATTTTATCACCGTAATCATTACCACCATACCAGTTAGATTCCCAACCTCTAATGATTCCTAATCTATTTCCTATTGGATTTGTCTTTTGTCCCATATTCGCTACTTATTTACTTGTATTTTTGGTTCCTAATACCATTGTCACGTGATTAGATCTTTTTCTAATTCTATGTGCACGACCTTGTGGAGCCGGTTGAATACGTTTTAACATACTACCACTATCTACAAATACCTCGCTTACATATAACCCAGCGTCTTCAATATTTGCATCTTCATTTTTAGCTTGCCAATTAGCGATAGCTGAAAGTAAAAGCTTTTCTAAATTAATAGATGCTTCTTTAGTACTGAATTTTAATATTTGTAGAGCCTTATCTACTTCTACACCTCTAATTAGATCAGCAACTAACCGCATTTTTCTAGGTGAAGTAGGAACACCTTTCATCCTTGCGGAAACGATGCCTTTTTTTGCTTCTTTACGGGCTACTGCCGCATTATGTTTTCTTACTCCCATCTCTTAGTACTTTATTTTTTCTTCTTATCAGAACCATGTCCTCTATAGGTACGAGTAGGTGAAAATTCACCTAATTTATGTCCTACCATATTTTCTGTAATATAAACAGGTACAAACTGTCTGCCATTATGAACAGCAATGGTTTGACCAACAAAATCAGGAGTTATCATTGATGCTCTTGACCAAGTTTTAATTACAGCTTTCTTATTTGATTCTATATTTCGTTGAACTTTTCTTTCCAATTTATGGAAAACATAAGGTCCTTTTTTAAGTGAACGTGCCATCTAATTATCCTTTATTTTTTTCTACGTTCTACAATATGTTTATTACTCGATTTGGTCTTAGACCTAGTTCGATATCCTTTAGCAGGAATACCATTTTTAGATCTTGGGTGACCACCGGTAGCTTTTGCCTCACCACCACCCATTGGGTGATCGACAGGATTTTTAACCGTAGCTCTTACTCTTGGTCTTCTACCCAACCATCGGGTTCTACCTGCTTTACCTCCTACCAATAATTGATGATCGGAGTTAGAGACAACACCTATCGTAGCTTTACAAGTACCCAATACCATTCTAATCTCACCAGAAGGTAATTTAATGGTAACGTACTTTCCTTCTTTTGCAACAAGTTGTGCAAATGATCCGGCACTACGAACCATAACAGCTCCTTGACCCGGACGTAATTCAACACAAGAAATTGTTGAACCCATAGGCATATTAGCAAGAGGTAAAGTATTACCAATATTTGGTTTTACATTTTCTCCAGAAATAATAGTCTGTCCTACTTCTAATCCAGCTTGTGCAATAATATATCTTTTTTCACCGTCCGCGTAAACCAATAATGCGATAAAAGCACTACGGTTTGGATCGTATTCAATAGTTTTAACGGTAGCAGGAATATCGGCTTTATCTCTTTTAAAATCGATAACTCGATATTTCTTTTTATGACCACCACCTTTGTATTGCATGGTCATTTTCCCTGTATTGTTTCGACCACCCGATCTTTTTAACGGTGCGAGTAAACTCTTTTCCGGCTTATCAGTAGTAATGGCGTCGAACCCATTTACTACTTTAAATCGCTGACCTGGCGTTGTTGGTTTTAATTTTCTAACTGACATTGTTCAGTATATTAAATATTGCTATAAAAATCTATAGAGTCTCCTTCTGAAAGCTGTACAATCGCTTTTTTAAATCCTCCTGTTTTTCCTGTTACTACACCCTTCTTAGTAAACTTGGTTTTTCTTTCAAACGGATAGTTCATTGTACGAACTTTGGTAACGGCCACACCGTAAGCATCTTCTACGGCTTCTTTTATCTGAATTTTATTAGCTCTTTTATCAACTATAAATCCATAGGTACCGTATAACTCACTGTCGTTAGTTACTTTTTCCGTTATTATTGGTTTAATTAATATTCTCATCGTACTAGCTTATTAACTTAAATTAGCTTCAAATACCTCTAAGGCTTCCTCAACAAATACAACTTTTGCCGCATTCATAACCTTGTAAGTATTTAAATCTGAGTTTGTTATGACATTTACCCTAGATAAATTGCGTGCCGACAAATATACATTATTATTTTGACCGTTCAAGACAAATACAGATTTTTTATTTTCTAAATCTAACGCTTTTAAAATAGCTTTAAAATCTTTAGTCTTTGGGGCATCAAAAGAAAAATTTTGAAGCACAACAATGTTATTGTTTTTGGCAGCAATACTTAAAGCAGAATTACGTGCTAACCTTTTAGTCGACTTGTTAACTTTAAAAGAATAACTTCTAGGTCTAGGTCCAAATACACGTCCACCTCCTCTAAAAACAGGCGACTTAATGCTACCCGCACGTGCAGTACCGGTACCTTTTTGTTTTTTAATCTTTCTTGTACTACCTTTAATATCTGCTCTTTCTTTAGCTTTATGAGTCCCTTGACGTCTGTTTGCCAAGTGTTGTTTCACATCTAAATATATAGCATGGTCGTTAGGCTCAATCCCAAAAATATCTTTGGAAAGTTCCACTTTCTTACCGGTATCTTTACCTTTTATATCTACAACAGCTACTTTCATTATTTCTCGATAGTTATATAAGCGTTTTTATGACCCGGAATTGCACCTTTTACAATCAAAAGATTTTTTTCAGGAACCACTTTTAAAACTCTTAAGTTTTGAACTTTAACTTTATCTCCACCCATTCTTCCGGCCATACGCATTCCTTTAAAAACACGTGCAGGATAGGATGCTGCTCCGATTGATCCAGGAGCTCTTAGACGATTATGTTGACCGTGAGTTGCTTGACCAACACCACTAAATCCATGGCGCTTGACTACACCTTGAAAGCCTTTTCCTTTTGAAATTCCGGAAACATCAACAAATTCTCCTTCTTCAAAGAAATCAACTGTAAGAGTATCACCAATTTTATACTCTTCTTCGTAACCTTGGAATTCAATGACTTTCTTTTTAGCAGACGTACCGGCTTTTTTAAAGTGACCTTGTAAAGCTTTGGTCGTATGTTTTTCTTTTTTGTCATCGAAACCAAGTTGTACGGCGTTGTACCCGTCAACCTCAATGGTTCTGACTTGGGTAACCACACAAGGACCTGCTTCTATAACCGTACACGGAATATTTTTTCCGTTTTCGTCATAGAGACTTGTCATTCCTATTTTTCTACCTATTAACCCAGACATTATTATTAATTTAGATTATAGAATCCAGAAGCGGTGAAAAGCACCTTACTTATTCTGAAATTCCGATTATTTATACTTTTATTTCTACTTCTATTCCACTCGGTAATTCTAACTTCATCAAAGCATCAATAGTCTTAGATGATGAACTATAGATATCCAACAATCTTTTATAAGAACTCAATTGAAATTGCTCTCTTGATTTTTTGTTAACGTGTGGTGAACGTAATACAGTAAAAATCTTTTTTTGCGTTGGTAATGGAATAGGTCCATTAACAATTGCTCCTGTACTTTTTACTGTTTTTACGATTTTCTCAGCAGATCTATCTACCAAATTGTAATCGTAAGATTTTAATTTTATTCTAATTTTTTGACTCATCGTATTAAAATTGAGAATTATCCGATTGTTTTTTCTATTACTTCTTCTGCAATATTCTTTGGCGTTTGCTCATAATGAGAAAACTCCATAGAGGAAGTTGCTCTACCAGAAGATAAAGTTCTAAGCGTGGTAACATATCCAAACATTTCAGATAATGGTACGGTTGCTTTTATCACTTTTGCTCCAGCTCTATCATCCATACTGTGAACTTGACCTCTACGTCTGTTAAGGTCACCAACTATAGATCCCATACTTTCTTCAGGTGTTACCACCTCTAGTTTCATTATAGGCTCTAATAATACAGCACCTGCACTTTTAGCCACAGCTTTAAAACCAAGTTTTGCAGCTAACTCGAAAGAAAGTTGATCAGAGTCTACCGCGTGGAACGAACCATCGTTTAATGAGACTTTCATGCTGTCAATTTCAAATCCGGCTAAAGGACCATTTTTCATAGCAGCAGCAAATCCTTTTTCTACAGAAGGAACAAATTCTTTAGGCACATTACCTCCTTTAATATTATTCTCAAATACTAACCCGGCTTTCTCTGTGTCATCAGCAGGGCCAATTTCGAATACAATATCGGCAAATTTACCACGACCACCAGATTGTTTTTTGTATACCTCTCTATGCGATACAGTTTGTGTTAATGCTTCTTTGTATTCTACTTGAGGTTGTCCTTCGTTTACTTCTACTTTAAACTCCCGCTTTAAACGATCGACGATAATCTCAAGGTGTAATTCTCCCATTCCTGAAATAATGGTTTGACCGGAAGCCTCGTCAGTTTTAACTTGGAATGTAGGATCTTCTTCTGCTAATTTAGCAAGCCCCATCCCTAATTTATCTACATCGGCTTTCGTCTTAGGCTCCACAGCAATACCAATTACCGGCTCCGGGAACGTCATAGATTCAAGTACTATTGGGTGTTTTTCGGCACACATAGTATCACCGGTACGAATATCTTTAAATCCTACAGCGGCTCCAATATCACCAGCTTCAATTTTATCTATAGGTTCCTGTTTGTTGGAGTGCATTTGATAAATTCTAGAAATACGTTCTTTTTTACCGGAACGTGTATTTAACACATAAGAACCCGCATCTAAAACTCCAGAGTAAACTCTAAAAAATGCCAAACGTCCCACATAAGGGTCTGTCGCAATTTTAAAAGCCAATGCTGCAAAAGGATCATTAACCGTAGGTTTTCTGAATTCAGGCTCTTGCGTATTAGGATTTGTTCCTTCGATGGCTTCGATATCAAGTGGTGAAGGCATATAACGCATCACACCGTCTAACATCGTTTGAACTCCTTTATTTTTGAAAGCAGAACCACACATCATAGGTATAATACTCATATCTATTGTGGCAGCACGTAACGCTGAAATCATCTCGGCTTCAGTAATAGAATCTTCATCCTCAAAAAACTTCTCCATCAAAGCTTCATCATATTCTGCCACAGCCTCAACTAATTCTGCTCTATATTTATTTACGTCATCAATCAAATCTTCGGGGATCGGAATTTCTTCGTAGGTCATTCCCATATCCGCCTCATTCCAAATCATAGCTTTTTTAGAGATTAGGTCAACAACCCCTCTAAAATTATCTTCTGAACCAATAGGTACTTGAAGAGGAACGGCATTACCTCCTAACATTTCTTCAATTTGGGTACATACTGCAAAAAAATCAGCACCTTGTCTATCCATTTTATTTACAAAACCTAGACGAGGAACTTTGTATTTATCGGCTTGTCTCCATACAGTTTCCGATTGTGGTTCCACACCATCAACTGCGCTAAACAAGGCAACCACACCATCCAGAACACGTAAAGAACGCTCTACTTCAACGGTAAAATCAACGTGACCAGGAGTGTCAATAATATTGATAGCATATTTATGATCTTCGTAAGGCCACTCACAATGTGTTGCTGCAGAGGTGATGGTAATACCACGCTCTTGCTCTTGCTCCATCCAATCCATGGTAGCCGCTCCATCATGCACCTCACCTATTTTATGACTAACACCTGTATAATACAAAATACGCTCCGTAACGGTCGTTTTACCGGCATCAATATGCGCTGCAATACCAATATTTCTCGTATATTTTAAATCTCTTGCCATTTCTTAAAATCTAAAGTGTGAGAAAGCTTTATTAGCCTCTGCCATTTTATGTGTATCCATACGTTTTTTAACGGCTGATCCCTCTTCTTTAGATGCAGCTAATATTTCTGCAGCTAATTTTTGAGCCATGGTCTTTTCGTTACGTTTTCTAGAATACGTAATCAACCACTTAATAGCCATTGATACCTTTCTATCCGGTCTAATTTGCATTGGGATTTGAAAGGTTGCCCCACCAATCCTTCTACTACGAACCTCTACTTGTGGCATTACATTAGACAAAGCATCTTTCCAAATTTCAAGAGCAGTTTTTTCTTCATCTTGATTTTTGGATTCTACGATATCCATTGCAGTATAGAAAATATCAAAGGCTGTTGATTTTTTCCCATCCCACATTAAATTGTTTACAAATCTTGTAACTAACTGGTCGTTGAATTTAGGATCTGGTAAGAGTATCCTTTTTTTCGCTTTCCTTTTTCTCATTATTGAAAAAAATTATGATTATTATAGCCGTGAATGATATTGCTTTAACACAAAGCAATCCTTAACATCATCACCAAACTACTAAACTTATTTATAAAATATTTTACTTCTTAGGGCGTTTCGCACCGTATTTAGACCTGCGTTGTGTTCTACCTTCTACTCCGGCAGTATCTAACGCTCCACGTACTATGTGGTATCTAACTCCTGGCAAATCCTTCACCCTTCCTCCTCTAACTAATACTATCGAGTGCTCTTGTAAATTATGTCCTTCACCCGGGATATACGCGTTTACTTCGTTGCCATTAGTCAATCGAACCCTTGCTACTTTACGCATAGCTGAGTTTGGTTTTTTTGGCGTTGTAGTATACACACGTGTACATACCCCACGTCTTTGTGGACAGGAATTCAAAGCAGCCGATTTGCTCTTCTTAGTTGTTTTGGTTCTTCCTTTGCGTACTAATTGTTGTATGGTTGGCATACTAAAGTTGTGATTATTTACGTTTTATTTAAAACAGACAATCCGTGTCTTGTTTTTTCTTATCTCTTTTTAAGAGTTTGCAAATGTATAACAAATTATTTTATATTCAAATAAGTTTATAATTATTTTTTTTAGTTTTTTTAAACTGTACCTTTGCCGTTACTAATTTATCCATATTGTAATTTAGTTTGCCTTATAAAAACAAAGACTATTGTTAAAAATAACACCATATATATATAGCTTTATTCTTTTTAGTTTTTCCGTCTCTGTTTTTTCACAAAATAATAGGGTGTTAGAGCTTATTGGAAGTAACAATACCGAAACAAGTATTCTGAAAAATTTAAATACTCCACAGCATAAAATTCCTGATTCACTTATTCAACTAAAACTAAAATCTATACAAAAACAACTATTTTTGCTAGGATATACCAATCATAAAATTTCAAACACTTCGTATAATGACAGTATTGCCTTGGTAACATACCAGTTAGGAACCCCTCAAAAACAACTAATCATTCACACCCCGAAAAGTACTGAACTCTCAAAGGTTTTAGGCTATACTTTAAATGCTAAGGGTGGTTTAGAAGTCCCTTTTAGACAGATTGGGCCTTTTTTAGACTCACTAGTCCAGCTCTATCAAAGCAAAGGTTTTCCTTTTGTTAATGTGCAATTAATTAAGTTGCAAAAAAACAAAGAAGTCCTGGAGGCTCTTCTAAAAATTGATAGCTTACAAAAGCGACATATTGATCGAATCATTATTAAAGGCTATAAAGAGTTTCCGTCATCCTACCTCACACATTATTTTGCCCTAAAAAAAGGGGATTTATTTGAGAAGAAAAAAATAGATCAGCTTTCTAATACGGTTAAGAGTCTTGATTTTACTACTGAAATAAAAGCACCTGAAATACTCTTCAAAAAAGACAGCACAGACTTATACCTCTATTTAAAAAAAACCAAGAACAATTATTTTAATGGACTTCTGGGTGTCGCTACCGGCCAAAACAACAAGTTATATCTTAATGGATTTTTAAACCTCAAATTACGAAACACGCTTAATTACGGAGAGCGCTTTGAACTCAATTGGTTGTCCGATGGAAAACAATCTCAAAATTTAAATGTTCAAATAGAAACTCCATACCTTTTTAAGAGTCCCATTAGCACGAATTACTCTTTAAATATTTACAAAAAAGACAGTAGTTTTATCAAACTATCCCTAAAATTTTCATTAGACTATCCTCTCAAAAAACAACAAAAAATTGGATTTATCTATTCAAAAAACCAATCTAATCAAATCAAAGACGTAGTTAACCAATCGGATTATTCAGGAAATTTTTATGGGATCTATTATCGATATAAGAAACCAAACAATCACCCTGTATTTAAAACCAAATTTGAACTTTACAACTCGGTTGAACAAGGTAATAGAAACGAGGAAAAACAACATATCATAAGCAATTATCTTAAGGTCTATATACCTATAAACACTAAAAAGAGCCTTACGATTCAGAACACAAGCAAGCTCTTATTCTCAAAAAATTACATCGATAATGAGTTGTTTCGAATAGGGGGAAACCATTCCATTAGAGGTTTTGATGAGGCAAGTATTATCACGGATAAATACACTTATGTTTCTATAGATTACAACTATTTAATCAACGATGAATCTTTTGTAACCCTCCTATCCGATTTTGCAATAACTGAAAACAAAATGAATCCAAATAAGATTACTTCTTATTATACATTTGGACTAGGTTATACTACCAAAACACCTTTAGGATTTTTAGGCATCCAGTACGCTATAGGTAATGATAGTACTAATTCATTTAGTTTTACTAATTCTAAATTACATATTCGATTTTCTCAAGTTTTTTAAGGAGTTACGCAACGGTCTAGCACAAAATACATCTAGAAACATGACAATGAAGCAATACTCTTAACGTATAGTTAACATTTTTAGAACATTTTTAGTTAAATGTTTTGGTTTTTAACGCTATTTTAAGATATTTGCAATTAATTAATTCAAATAATTATACAATGAAAACAAAGTTTAATGGAATTTTAACGCTCTTGCTAGCGTTTACTGTGCATTTTGCTTTTGCACAAAAGACTGTTTCGGGAACTGTTTCTGATGAAACCGGACCACTCCCCGGAGTAAGTGTATTAATCAAAGGTACTCAAAGCGGTGCTGAAACCGACTTTGATGGTAAGTATACCATCACTGCCAATGAAGGGGATGTATTAGTATTCTCTTTTATGGG
>JANTFW010000015.1 GCA_024763245.1 Flavobacteriaceae bacterium
GTACTTAACTTAAATGCAAATCAAGCTATTGAAGCGGTAAGTATTTACAATATGTTAGGTCAAGAAGTCTTACGTGCTACCCCGAGCAATACCCAAGTACAAATGGATATGAATGTATTGCCAACCGGTTCGTATATCGTTAAAGTACAAGCCGGAGAACAAATAGGTTCTTATAATTTAATTAAGCAATAAAAATACTTTTTTAATTTCTTTAAAAAGCAGTCTTTCTTAAGGCTGCTTTTTTTATGTTAATTTTTTCTAAAGACTACTTTAATACTTGTAAATCCTTAGTACCTTTGCTTCAAAATAAGAAACTCATTCTAATTTTTTATAATGATGCGTCAATCTATTGAAATAAAAGAAGTTAATTCTAAAAAGGAACTCAAGATATTTGTCAAGTTCCCTTTTAGATTATACAAAGATAGTCCATACTGGGTTCCACCCATCATCAAAGAAGAATTAGAAAATTTTAATCCTAAATTAAATCCGGTTTTTGAGCATTCTGAAGCTACACTTTTTTTAGCCTATAAGGGGACTGAGGTAGTGGGTAGAATAGCAGCTATCATTAATCATTATGAAATAGAAAAACAACAAATACGTAAAATTCGTTTTGGATGGTTTGATGTAATAGATGATGTAACGGTTACCGAATTATTACTTCAGAAAGTACAAGAGATAGGAAAAGCCAATAATTTAGACTTTATTGAAGGACCTTTAGGTTTTTCGAATCTAGATAAAGTAGGAGTATTAACCTATGGTTACGATCATATAGGGACAATGATTACTTGGTATAATTATCCGTATTACGTTACCCATCTAGAGCAATTAGGTTATATAAAATCAAAAGAGTGGTTAGAACATTATTTTGATACGACCCCGATGCGTATGGATCATTATAAACGTATGGCCGATGTAATTAAAAAGAGATACAAACTTAAAGAATTAGCATTTAAAACAACTGCAGAGGTGCTTCCTTATGTGGATAAAATTTTTGCTTTATTTGAAGAAACGTATAAAGATTTGGCCTCTTTTGTTCCTATTTCCAAACGACAAATTGCCTATTTTAAGAAAAAATATATTTCGTTTATAGATCCGGAGTTTATTAAATATGTCGAGGATGATCAAGGAAATACGGTTGCTTTCGCGATAACCATGCCTTCTTTTTCTAAAGCCCTACAAAAATCCAAGGGGCGCCTATTCCCTTTTGGTATTATTCCTTTATTAAAGGCTAAAAAGAATCCTAAAGAGGTCTTGTTTTATCTTATTGGGGTTCATCCGGATTACCAAAAAAAAGGAGTAGTTTTTGTATTATTTGATGCCTATGCCAGAACCTATCACAAAAAAGGAATTGTAAAAGCCATAAGAACACCAGAGTTAGAAACGAATACGGATATAAATGCGATTTGGAAAGATTTTGATACCGTTAATCACAAAAGGCGCAGAACGTATCGTAAAGATATCTAACGAACTATTCTAATTTTTTAAAAAACGTCATAGTAGCTCCTGATTGAATTTCCGGATGAAGTATTTGTATTAAATCCTGTAATACCAAATCGGGTCTAGTTGCTGCTAGCTCGTAATATAAAACGCCTCCTGTCACGCCTTTGGTGTTGGAATAGGTATAGACCCTATTTTGTGTAAAGCTTTTAAACTGAGTGTAATGTGGACTGTCATTTTCCATTGCTTTTTTAGATGCATAATAGCCGGGTGCAATCCAAAAATCGGCATCTTTTCCTTTGTCTAATACCGTTTCAAAACTCAAAGATAAACTACCGGTTCCCAATGTGTTTTTCCATAAATAATCGCCACCGGCATCTGTAATAAATTGAGCGACAAAACTTTTTCCTGCCGGTAAATGCCAAGTATCATGAAATAAAGCACCACTAAGTACTGTAGGATGTTTTTGGACATTACGTATTGTTTTTTTGAGCGTATTGTAATGTGTTACAATGCTATCAAATTTTTGTTGCGCTATCGAGTCAAGGTTATAAAGTGCCCCAAAAAAGCGAATCCATTCTGCGCGACCTAAAGGGGTTTCTTCTAACCAATCACTGTTATAAATAACAGAAATCCCTAATTTTTCAATGGTTTTAAAGGTCTTATTAATATGGTCTACCCCAAATCCTACTACTAATTCCGGTTGTATATCAATTAAAATTTCGGTATTTATATTTTGTTCTTGACCCAATTCCTTAATTATACCATTGTCAATAAGTTGTCTTGTTTTGGGGGAAGAAATATAGGCCGTATTTGGAAATCCAATAATGGTATTTTCGCGACCTAAGAGCTCAACCATAGGAATGTGGGTGGTACTGGTAAGAACAATACGTTCCACGGGTGTTCTAATGATATTTTTATGTTGTAACGAATCAGGAAGGGGAACTGATTTAGGAATCAAATAATACGTAATTTGGTGATTGTCGTCTTTAAAAGCTTTTAGTATACGTAATGTTTTATAACCCTTAAAATTACGAATTTCAAAACCCTTGGCATATTGTAGCTTTTCTTTGTGTACCACTACATCAGAACCAACAGTTTTAGGCTTTGTTTGTGTACATGCACTTATAAGTATGCTAAGAAAAAGAAATAAAAGGACTCTATTCATATTTAATACGCTTGTTTGGCAATCCAATTTTGGTATTTTTTAGCATTGATATTGTGTTGCGTTAAACTTTTAGAAAAAATATGTTTGCCCAGGTTAGAAACACTGGCACACATATAGAAATACTCGTGCTTTTCAGCATTAAGAACAGCATCTATAGACGAAATATCGGGCATCCCAATTAATCCCGGGGGTAATCCTTTGTTTTTGTAGGTATTGTAGGGTGAATCTATTGCCAAGTGTTTGGTCAATACCCTTTTAATCTCATAATTTTGACCATATTTTTGTTTATTGGCAAAGATAATAGTGGGATCAGCTTGTAAAGGCCATTTATTTTTTAAACGATTTAGATAGAGTCCGGCAATGGTTTTACGTTCCGGAACATAAGAACTCTCCTTTTGAACAATGGAAGCAAGAATACTTACTTGTAAGGGAGTAAGTCCTATTTTTTTTGCTTGTGCAAGACGTGAAGTATTCCAAAAAGACCGGTAGGCTTTGAGCATTTTTTTTCTAAATTTTTGTGCGCTGACATTCCAATAAAATTCATATGTGTTGGGAATATACATAGCAAGGGCAGTAGCTCTGGTAAAACCATTTTTCCCTAAAAATGCTTCATCTTTAAAAAATGATAACAGTGTAGTTGAGTCCGGTTCAATCTGTACAGCGATTCTACCGGATAATTTTTCTAAGCTATCTTGATTATTAAAAGATACTTTTACCGGTGATTGATTGCCGCTGCGTAATAAATTTACCAAATCGTTGTTACTCATACCTTTCTTTAGTACATATTTTCCTGATTTGATATGATGCATATATTTTTTCTTTTTAGCGAGCCATTTAAAGGGTTCTGTACGTTTTATTAAAGGACGCACTAAATGTGCAACATCCTCAAAATTTGCAGATGACGGGATATAAATAATTCCATCTTTAACAAGGTACGCTTTGTATATTTTGCTATAATATATATTTCCTAATATGGCGGAAAAGCCCACTAGAACGATAAGTAATCCGTAGATAATATGTTTTTTAGATATCATTTTAATAGTAATTGTAATAGATGTTCATTTTTATATTGACCTTCTGAAAAAATCCAATCTTTTTTGATTCCGGTTTCTATAAAACCTAATTTTCGGAATAGATGTAGGCTATTTTCGTTGTCGCTAGTAACGCTAGCATAGAGTTGATGTAACTGAAGTATTTTAGAAGCATATTCCATAAGAAGTCTAATCGCTGCTTTTGCAATCCCTTTTGATTGATATTCCGATAGAATTACAATACCAATTCCAGCTCTATGGTGAATAGGATCAAAATCGTATAAATCGACTAAGCCTACAGGTTTTTGGTGATAGGTAATAACCAAACGTACTTGTTTAACGCTAAAGATATCTTGGCCGGATTGGGCAATGTATTCGGTTAGTAGATGTTTGGAGAAGGGTTGTAAGGTGTTGCTGACTTTCCACAAATCAGTACTGTTCTCAACGGCATAGAGCCAATCTAAATCAGCAGGTTCCAGAGCTCTTAATTGTATATGTTCCTTTTGCAGTAACATGGAATTAGTAATTTTTTTTCAATTTATACACTTATTGATGACTAGAATAAATTCCTTCAAAAACCAAGGTGGCTGGTCCTTTAAGAAAAATAGAATGATAGGTCCCTTTATCCTTAAGGAATGAAACTTCTAATTTCCCGCCAAGGGTCATTAATTTTACCGTATTATTCTTGGTTTTGTTATTTTCAAACATACTTATGGCTACGGCAGTAACGCCGGTACCACAGCTTAAGGTTTCATCTTCGACGCCTCTTTCGTAAGTACGCACCTTAAATGTATCTGGAGCTATTTGTTCAACGAAATTAACATTTGTTCCGATATCAAAATAAGGAGCAGCATGGCGAATGGATCTGCCTTTATCGAAAACAGGATATACTTCAATACCGGTAACCATTTCAACATGATGTGGAGAGCCGGTATCTAGGTATGTGTGAGATACATGCTTTACAATATCACTTACTTCTGACATTTGTAAAGCTATCTCATCTTGTTCTATTTGTGCCACATGCAAGCCGTCAATAGCTTCAAAATGAGCTTCGTTGGTAATGATACCTAATTTTTTGGCAAAAGCGACTACACAACGTCCTCCGTTTCCACACATAGAGCCTTCAAAGCCATCTGCATTAAAATACTGCATAGAAAAGTCGTATTTCTTAGAGCTATTCAACAAGATTAGTCCATCAGCCCCAATACCAAAATGTCGGTGGCACATTTGTGCAATTTTTTGATGATTATCTGAATTAAAGATTTGTGCCCTGTTATCAATTAAAATAAAATCATTTCCGGTTCCGTGATATTTAAAAAAAGTTATTTCCATGACTACAAAACTACATAAATTTATGAAGTATTAAAGGAAGGTTAAAATAGTTAAAAACGGGTTAAAGTTTCCAAAAATTTAAAATTTATACGCTAATTTTGAGTTCTAAAATTAAAACAAACTTTACTATAACTACTTAAAAAATAACAATTATGAAAAAAATAGTTTCGTATGTATTGATTGCAGTATTGGCAGGGATACTTACTTTATCCGGATACAAAATATTTTTTGAACCGACTGTTAAATCAGATGTGTTAACTACTAATCCTGAGACTTCAACAGCCCCAATAGTCAATACACATTTTGTTCGTAGCCCGGCTTATGCAGCAGAAACAACCGACTTTACCAAGGCAGCAGCAGAAACAGTAGATGCTGTCGTACACGTAAAAAATACGGCCATTCAGACCTATAGAGATCCTTTGCAAGAATTTTTCTATGGGCGCGGAGGAGCACGCCAATACAAACAAGTGGGGACCGGAAGCGGGGTAATTATTTCATCGGATGGGTATATTATTACCAATAACCATGTGGTAGCTAATGCTACAGAAATTCAGATTACCTTAAATAATAAAAAAGAATACAAAGCTAAACTCATTGGAACTGATGAGGCTAATGATATTGCTTTGGTTAAAATTGATGAAAAGGATTTGCCGTATTTGCCTTTTGCGAACTCAGATACTATTAAAATAGGAGAGTGGGTATTAGCTGTGGGTAACCCCTATAATTTAACCTCAACTGTTACCGCGGGGATTGTGAGTGCTAAGGGACGTGATTTGGATGGTAATAACCGAATTGAATCGTATATTCAAACAGATGCAGCCGTTAATCCGGGGAATAGTGGTGGTGCTTTAGTGAATACCCGTGGTGAGCTAATTGGAATTAATTCTGCCATTAGTTCGCAAACCGGTTCTTTTGTGGGGTATTCTTTTGCAGTACCCTCTAATATAGCCAGAAAAGTAGTAGAAGATTTAATGGAGTTTGGCAATGTGCAACGTGCCGTTTTGGGTATTAATATCATTGAACTAAATGGCGAAAATTATGAAAATTTAGGAGCTTCGGTGTCTGAAGGTATTTATGTAAAAAAAGTATTAGATAAAGGATCAGCTGCAGATTCTGGACTTAAAGAACAAGATATTATCATAAAGGTAAATGATAATCCTATATCAAAATTTTCAGAACTCAAAGGGCAGCTCAGTTCGCATAGACCGGGAGAAACGGTTCAAGTAACAGTGATTAGAAATGGTGAGGAAATAAGCCTTCCTGTATTGCTGAAAAATAAATTTGGGAAAGAGGAATTAGGCGCAACCGATTATATTGATAATGTTTTAGGTATGGAACTCAAAAATATTTCGGATTCACAGAAAAAGAATCTAAATATTAATTATGGTGTTCGTATTACTAAAATTAAAAACCCTTCGTTTGAACGCTTTGGGATTAAGAAAGGTGCTATTATTCTTGGCATAGAACGTGAAAAAGTTTTTTCCGTAGATGATGTAGAACGTTTACTACGAGATAATGAAAATAATGCGTATGTTACCTTACAAATTTTAAACACGAACAACAAAATTGAATATATTTCGTTAAAGTTATAAGACCACTTTATTCTTGTAAAATATCAAAAAAACCGGTAATTGGGTTTATTTTAAAACCTGTCAACACATTTTGTTTTGGCAGGTTTTTTTGTGAATAACTTTTGTTTTTTTGTGAATAAGAATCAATTGTAAACCCCTGTACGAAAACGTTTGAAATAGGTATTTTTGCATTTAAATAAATTCAATAATTCTAAATAAAAAATATGTCTAATAAAGAAACTTTTGAAAAAGAAATTAACTTTCAAACAGACCGACGAAGGGCTACTGTAGAGTTTATCAAAATTATTAGTGATTTATGGTATGAAGATACCATTGAATTGCTCTTATTTCGCAATCAGTTAATTGATAGAAACGTCAGTGAAATCTTACACTTACTCGAGTATGCTAGGGATTTTGTTCAAAAAAAGATTTCGATTTTTGATGTTTTAGAATTGGCTAGAGCCATAAAGCGTTCAGGCTATCCACCGGCACGCCTAGATATTGGCAAGCTGGCTTTTGAATGTATGATAGAAGAAAATAAGTGTAAAGATAAATTTTCTTTTTTAGAAAGAAAACTTAATAAAATTCATACGCAACATACCTTAGTACCCAAGGATGTAGTTCTATATGGATTTGGTAGGATAGGGCGTTTACTAGCGAGAGAATTGATGACGCAATCGGGTAGAGGTAAGCAATTACGACTAAGAGCCATTGTGACACGTGGCGAATTGACACCCACTGTTTTAGAAAAAAGGGCTTCATTGTTACGCAATGATTCCGTACACGGTGATTTTCCCGGAACCATAAGTGTAGATACTACAAATAAGGCATTAATCATTAATGGAATGACCATTCATATGATTACAGCCCAAGCACCGGAAGCTATTGATTATACGCAATATCAAATACAAGACGCATTGGTGATTGATAATACAGGTGCTTTTAGAGACAAAGAAGCTTTAGGGCGTCATTTGAAAGCTAAAGGGGTTGAAAAAGTACTATTGACAGCTCCCGGAAAAGGGGTGCCTAATATTGTATTTGGTGTTAATCATAAAGCGTACGATCCGGATGATGTATCTATTTTTTCGGCTGCTTCTTGCACCACCAATGCAATTACACCCGTTTTAGAAATTATAGAGGAGAGTTTTGGGATTAAATCAGGGCATTTAGAAACCATACATGCCTATACCAATGATCAGAATTTAGTAGATAATTTTCATAAAAAATATCGCAGAGGTAGAGCCGCAGCTTTAAATATGGTAATTACAGAAACCGGTGCCGGTAAAGCGGTGGCCAAGGCACTTCCATCGTTAGAAGGTAAATTAACCTCTAATGCAATACGAGTACCTGTACCCAATGGTTCCTTAGCCATTTTGAATCTTCAATTAGAAAAACCTGCCAACGTTAATGCAGTCAATAATGTGATAAAAAAATATGCATTGGAAGGTGATTTGGTAGAACAGATTAAATATTCACTCAGTAATGAACTGGTTTCATCGGACATTGTGGGCTCTTCGGCTCCGGCAATATTTGATAGTAAAGCCACCATTACTACAGCCGACGGTAGTACTATCATTATTTATGTGTGGTACGATAACGAGTACGGATATAGTCATCAAGTTATGCGATTGGCAAAATACATAGCTAAGGTTAGACGGTTTTCCTATTATTAGTCTTTTTTAAATCAGTAAAAAAAAGGAAAAACCCTGTTAAAAATCCCTGATTTTCCCTGATGTTGACCTGATGAGATCGTATTAGTTTTGTCTTATATTTTTAAAAGAACACTTCTAAACGACCATTTTATGAAAACGCGCTACTTTATTATACTAATTTTTTTATTGAGCACCCATTTTTCAAACGCCCAAGATTCTATTCAAAAGAAACAAACGATAACCAATCAAGAATCCCGAAAAATAGCACATTGTGTGGTATCAGATGTCTTACAAATACAGTGTAGTTTAAGTATTGATAGGGTTACCATTTCAGATCATAGTGGAACCGTGATTTACACTTTAACTCCTACGAATAATACAGTCTCTGTTCGTGATTTACAATCCGGTTTTTATTTGCTAGAAGCCTATGTTGAAGGGACAAAAGTAAAAAAGGGAATCATAAAAAAAATAGGTTAAATTGAAATAATAATCGGCAGAGTTTGTAAAAGCTGTACCTTTGCCGAATGAAAATTACAAACCTGACAAAAGGATATTTGTATGCTTTACTATCGGTCATTGCCGTTTCAAATGTTTATATTTTTAGTAAAGCGGCCCTTAAAGAGATTAGCTTACCTCAATTCGGTACCTATTGGTTTTTCTTTGGGTTTCTTTGGATTCTTTTATTTGCTTGGTATAGAAATGCCTTTCCTGTTTTTAAAAACCTTAGCCTTAAAAGTATTCTACTACTAGTGTTTTTTGGCGTTTTTGAAGTAATTGGAACCTATTTCTTTTTTAAAGCAATTCATACCATTAGCAATCCAACCATTGTCTCTTTTATAGGAAACATTAGTCCTGTTGTTGTTATTATGTTGAGTATTATTATTCTAAAAGATCGTTTTAATTTTCTGGAGGTAATTGGTATGGTGTTAACGATTACTGGTGCTTTTGTTATCAGTTACAAAGGAAATACTAGTTTTGAGACTATGTTTATTTTTGGGTCTCAGTATATCGTATACTCAG
Source organism: Flavobacteriaceae bacterium (assembly GCA_024763245.1). Lineage (GTDB taxonomy): Bacteria > Bacteroidota > Bacteroidia > Flavobacteriales > Flavobacteriaceae > DQTL01. The sequence continues at coordinate 9,212 of JANTFW010000015.1, forward strand.
CCCTATTTGGTGCAACAAATGCCATACTCATTAAGAAAAATATTAAGGATATACCTCCTATTATTTTAACATTAAATAGAACATTCTTTTTATTGTTTTTTTCCTTTGTAGCTTTAAAAGTATCCGGCTATTCGTTGAACATTCCGTCAACTGCCTTTAAAAATATCCTAATTGGTTCTGTTTTAGGTCCTTTTTTAACAGTCATTTCCGGTTATTTAGCTTTGCAATATATTCCTTTGTCTAGAAAGGCGATTATAGCTAGTTCTAAAGGTTTGTTTGTGCTTTTTGGTTCTTATTTGTACTTTGGTCAATTCCCTAAAACCATTACTTTAGTGGGAGGTTTGGTTACCATTATTGGCCTTTTACTAATTAGTTTTGGTAAAATAAAATTAAAGAAATAATTTTTTTGGCGAACACTTTAAAGGCTATTGACTATCTGTGAGATAAATCATAGGTCGAACTCAGGTTATTAGGATTTAAATTTTAGAGAAGAAAGGAATTAGGAACCTCATTGTTATAATTTCGTACTTCATTTTGGCACTACATGATAAAAGCCTTGCAAAAATTCATTTGCAAAGCTTTTATTGTGATTAAGTTTTAAAACCTAAAATTATAAACAATGTTCTCTAATAAAGTCTTCCAGCTCTTCCATACTCTCTATAGTTTCAATCTCTCCGGTTGCTGAAATTTCGATTTGAACGGGGAATGATATTTCTGCACCTTCACTGGTAGGATTAAAATATTGTTGAAGCTGTGTAAATGACAGTACGCTATATGTCATTCCTTGGAAACTTACTTCTATAGGATATTCAAAATCAAAACAAGAACCTACATAATCCATAAAGTCTACAGGTATTATAGCACACTCAGGCACTTCCCAATCTATTTCTTCTGAACAATTAGGCATATCATTAATACTAATTTCTAGGAAGTCTTCTCCAAAGCCTGCAGTTGGGAAATGTTCAATAGTTATGGGTAAGTCTGCTAATGCATAATAATTAAATAATCCATAATCATTTATGTAAACATCAAAGTATTCGTTGCCGGGGTTATCATATTCAAAGTTAATTGTGATGCTGTAAGTACCGTCATCATTACAATCACCCACAGTAACTTCAAGATTACTAATATCACAATCATCATCAAAATTACAATCTACAAAATCATTTTCGGTAAAGCCTTCACAAAGTGCAAAACACTCATTAGGGAATGGAATAGTCATATCACTATCCATATCATATACACATACCGGATCATATTCATCATAACAATTACAATCATCGACATTGCCATCATAGGCATAGCAATCATCCATTAAGTCAAAGAAGTCGTAGATGTTTTCAATTACGATTTCTTCATCGTCTAAATTCACTACGGTAATAGGAAATACAAAATTGGGTTCGTACATTGCATCTTGTGTTTCAAAGAATTCTACCAATTCATCATTTGAATTAACGGTTACGGTGGTTCCGTCTGATGCAATCATATCAATAGGATATACAAACTCAAAACAATCAACCACAACATCTTCATCGTCCCAAACATCAAAATCATCACAATTTTCTAGAACCTCGACTAAATCTTGTTCACTATTGATAGTTACGGTTGTCCCGTCCTGAAGGAGAACTACATCAAAAGGAAATACGACACCTACAATGTAGAGTTCATTGGTTTCGTTCATCAATACTTGAATAAGGCCTTGAAAACTATCAACACTTACAAGGGTTCCGTTGTTGTATTCAAATTGTAAGGGATAGACAAAGTCAAAACAAAATCCATCATCATTATCATTGGTTGAGCGTTCTGTGCTGCTATATCTTCCTGACGGATCGTTTGTAGCCTTAATTTTGTTTAAGACAGTTCGTAAAGCAATACTTGCTGTAGCATCCGGTTGGTCGGGAGTTACCGGACCATTATCCTGACAAGAGGTTAGGGCTAACATGCTAAATGTAATTGCCACTAAAATAAATTTGATTTTTTTCATAATTAATAAATTTAATGTGTATTATCTATTGGTTATTTGCTATGAAACAACTGGACTAAAAAAAACCCTACCTTGTTGTGTAATTATTTTTTGTTTAGTTTTGAAAACTCAAAAATAATACTTTTTATTTGAAAGCATCACAAGACATATCCATTTGTGTAGAGGCCGTATTTGCAAAAATATATAAGCAATATTCGGAGGTATTGCGAAATTTTATTTACTATAAATTTGGTGATTTAGAAAATGCAGAAGATATAACCCAGAATGCTTTTATAAAATTATGGGAGAGTTGTCAAAAGATTCCTGTGGAAAAAGCCAAAAGTTTTTTGTTTACCACAGCAAATAACATGACTCTTAATACACTAAAACATCAAAAGGTAGTTTTAAAATATGCATCTACTATGACAAAGACGCATACGGATGAAAATCCAGAGTATAAGTTGTTGGAAAATGAATTTAGGGATAAATTAGAATCAGCTATTGCATCCTTATCAGAAAAGCAAAGGGAAGTTTTTTTGTTAAATAGAATAGAAAAAATGAAATATGCAGAAATTGCCCTATTGTTGAATATTTCGGTTAAAGCCGTAGAGAAAAGAATGCATGCCGCACTGTTTTTGATGAGAGATAAAATAGGGAAGGTGTAACCCATTTATTCTAAAGGTAGGGTTTTTTTAATATGAATTGTTATAAACTGTAGATAATGAAAACAGAGAAAATACATAATAGCCAAGAAACTTATTTAGCCAAATGGCTGGAAGGGGAATTATCGGATACCGAATTGCAAAAATTGGTTTCTAAGGAAGACTTTTTGCTGTTTGTAAAGATAAAAGATACCTTTGAAAAGGTCGAAAAACCTAGCTTTAATACAACTAAAAATTATCAGAAAATTACGGACAGATTACACAAATCCTCGCCTAGGGTTGTACCTTTTATTCCAAATTGGGTGTATAGTGTGGCAGCTATGTTGGTGCTTGCTTTTGGTGTCTTTCGCTTTTATAAAGCATCCCTTGCTGTAGAAACCTCTTATGGTGAAACCAAGGAAATAGCCCTTAATGAAGGCACTAAGATATACCTGAACAATAAATCTACTATAAGTTATCCAAAATATCAATCCCAAAGAAATGTAACACTTAATGGCGAGGCCTTTTTTCATGTAACCAAAAAGGGTGCATTTGTAGTCTCCACACCCTTAGGAGTGATACAAGTACTTGGAACACAGTTTAATGTAATGGCCACTGATAAGCTTTTTGAAGTAATTTGTTACGAAGGTAAAGTACGTGTGATTTATAATGATGTGGAAAAAATCTTATTACCATCCGATGCTTGGCGTGTTATTGAGGGTAAAACACCACAATCTTGGACTACAAAAGAGACTACTTCGGGATGGATAACCGGGGAGACTACTTTTAGAACTATGCCCGTAAAATATGTGTTAAGTGCTCTAGAAAAGCAATATCATATTACTATTAGGGCTAAAGCTATTGATAAAAATCGTCTATTTACAGGGAGTTTTCCCAATGATAACCTCCAAAAGGCACTTCGTAGTGTATGCTTGCCTTTACAGATAGATTACGACCAACCTGATACTAATACGATTTTATTACATAAAAAATAATGTGGAAACCATTCCTCCTTTTCTTACTTTTTCTTAGTGTTACAGGCTTTTCCCAAAAAAGTAGTTCCTTTCATTATGAAAATAAGGAACTGATAGAGGTATTGAATGATTTGGAGGATTCTTTTGATATCAAATTTTCATATCTTGATGATTTACTCACAGCAAAAAGAATAAGTATACAAAATGGATTGTATAACTTACCGCAGTTGTTGTCGATGATGGAAAATGAAACCGGTTTACTCTTTTATGAAATAGATTCGCGTTATTATGCCATCATACAAAAGGAAAAGAATCCTTTTGAAGAAGCAAATTTTTTAAAAGAAGTAGTTATTCACGGTTATTTAACCGAGGGAATTATGAAGCAAAAAGATAACTCATTTAAAATATTTCCTAGAAAAATGGAGGTGCTCCCCGGCTTAACAGAACCGGATATACTACAATCTATACAACAATTACCCGGGGTTATTAGTCCCAATGAAACCGCAACAGGTTTGCATGTAAGGGGAGGAACTCCGGATCAAAATCTTATTCTTTGGGACGGTATTACAATGTATCATAACGGTCACCTTTTTGGTATGATTTCGGGTTTTAATCCTAATATCGTTGAGTCTGTTTCTTTTATCAATAAAGGAACAAATGCACAATATGGTGGTCGTGTATCCAGTGTTATTGATATTAAAACAAATGATAAAATTCCACAAAAAACAGAACTGAATTTTGGTCTTAACGCGCTGAATGCCGATATGGATATAGCAATTCCTATTGTAGGGAAAAAGTTGGCTGTTCAGCTCTCCGGAAGAAGGTCTTTTACCGATTTATACCAATCATATACCTATGACAGACTATATGATAAGGTTTTTCAAAATACCAAAATAATTAAAGAGAATAGAGATTCCAATCGTTTTTATTTTCAGGATTACGAAGCTAAGATTAAATACCATTTATCAAAAAGAGATTTTATTGCAATAAGTACAATAAATATTTTTAACGATTTGGATAATAGGTATGTTACAACCGATGAATCAGCGGAAAATAGAGATGAAATGGATATTTCAAATTTGGGTTATTGTATGCATTGGCAGCGTACATGGAATCCCAATTTTCATCAAAAATTAAGTGCTCATTATTCAAAATATCGATTAAATTATGTGTTTACACAAAATTATCAGAGTCCTGAGGATAATTTTGACATTTTCTCTAAGAAAAATAAAATTTTAGATTCGGGGATTTCTTTGTTAAATTTTTATACTATTTCAAGCAAGACTAAATTAGATTTTGGCTACCAGCTCAGCTCATTTGATGTAAGTCATGCCTTTACCTCCAAGAATCCTTTTTTAAATTTCATTCTGGATGACAATTCGGCCTTTATCCAAACCCATTCGCTTTTTACAACTTCCTATTTTACATTTTCTAAAAATATACGGTTACAAGCAGGTGCCCGTTTTAATTATTATCCAAAATTTGAAAAATCCGTTCTGGAACCTCGTGTTAACTTTAGTTTTAATTTGCTAAAAGATCTTAGTTTAAGTTTTACTGCTGAGACAAAGAATCAGATTATCAGTCAAATAAAAGAGACGGTTGTTAGCGATTTAAGTCTGGAAAATCAGTTATGGGTACTTTCAGATCTTGATAAATATCCCATTATTAAGGCCAATCAATTTACCACCGGAGCACTTTTTAAGAAGAATAATTGGACCTTTGATTTAGAAACCTATTATAAGCATATTACTGGACTAACCACTTTAACACTGGGTTTTTTAAACAATTTAGATCCCAATCGTCATATTGGAGAGAGTACCTCCAAGGGGCTTGATTTCTATGTCAAAAAAGATTTCAATCATGTAAAAACCTGGTTTACCTATTCGATGAATGAAACAAAAAATAATTTTAATTCGATTAATAATGATTTAGATTTCCCTAATAATTCCGAGATTAAACATGCTGTTGCTGTTTCCGTTGCCTATAAAATAAACCACTTTCAACTGGCTTCTGGTTGGTATTGGCATACCGGTAAACCTTATACCTTAACAAATATTGTTGATAATGAGCTTGTATATAGTCAGATAAATGGAGAACGTCTACCGGCTTATCATCGTTTAGATCTATCCTTTATTTATAATTTTAATTTATCTAATTCAACCGGAACTAAAGGTAAGTTGGGTTTTTCGGTATATAATCTGTACAATAGAAAAAACCTTTTAAATAAAGAGTACACTGTCACTCAATCGCCGGAGAATATCGTCGAAATTTCCGATAAATATTCTCTACGTATGATGCCTAACTTCTTCGTTAGATTTTCCTTGTAAAAAAATAACCCACCTTTACTACTTATAAAGATGGGTTAAGATAGGGGCAAAATAAATTGTAAGACCCTTGCCTTGATATGGAGAATTTATAGCTTTTAAAGGTCTATACGAATCTCGTTTATGTAAAAATAATTTGTGTTCTGTCGCCATCACACATTTCATAAAATTCACCGATGGTTATGATGTCTTCTACATCATCCCAAAGGTCTTTTTTTTCGAGTTTGAACATATCAACGGCAAGTTTACATGCAAAAACACGTCCACCACCTGCAGTAATCATTTCAAGAAATTCATCCACCGGTGGCATATCAAGGGCTTCCATTTGCTTACGCATCATACCTGAAACAGCAGCTTCAACACCTGGCAAACCACCTAAAGCTGTTGGAAAAGGTAAACCTCCCGGCATACGCATAGCAGGATTTCCGGTAGTGGCGGTATGTAGATGGTTCATCGTTTTTTTTGTAATACCATCAAGCCCGAAAAAAGTAAAGAAAACATTGGTTTCAATACCTTCCATAACGGCACCATTTGCCATAACCAAGGAAGCATAAACATCTTCGAGGCTTCCTTTAGCACAAATCAGACAGACCTTTTCTAAAGGTTTTTTTTCTTTTGAATCCATTTTATAAAAAATTAAATTAGAACTATGTGTATTGTTAAACACAACTACTTGGTTTAGGTATTCCGGCAATCTTTGAAGAGAATTTTAAAGGGCCTTTAGGAAATAATTTATAAAGCTCTTTGATATCTACAACTCCTGATTTACCCACTTTTCTAATGGAAAGTGCTTCGCCGGCAGCTGTTTTTTCACGAAGATATTTTAATACCTCAAAATGCTTGTCGCTAAGCTCGATGTTTAGGTCTTTCGCTATTTCTTTTGCGATATCCTCATCCCATTGAGACATATCTTCCAGATATCCATCTTCTGTTACTTTGATTTGTTTTCCTGCTATTGTTTTTTCTGACATAATATTTGAATTTAAATTAATTATTTATTCGTTTTTAATGGTCACGTCTTTAGATACATTTTTCATAAATGTAATACCAAATCCAAGGGCTTTTTTCATTTCGGGACTGTTCATTTCTTTAAGAACTCTCCAAACGGAATAAGAAGGAACACTTTCGGTTTCCATTGCGTTAAATGCTTTAACGGCATTTTCTACACTGCCCAACACTTCCGGTTGGGTCATTTCTTTAACAATAGAAAGAATAGAGACCACACTATCGGCTAATTCTCTTAAATCTTGAGGAGAGAAACCGGTTACAATATTATCCATTATAGGGGTTAATTCCTTAAAGAATTCAAAATACCCTTTTTGTTCAAAATGGTGTAATTGTTTGGTGAAATCAATAATCATTTCATTGGCAATCGGGCCTACTTCTTTGCTTAAATCTACAGCCATTTCTAGGGTGTCCATCACCATTTTAATATTGCCAACATTCCTCAGGAAAGTTATGGCTAAATCAGTCAATTTTGCTGGATCTAATTCAATGTTTCGTTTGTCTAGTTCTTCTACAGTCGAGTCATAAGCATCTTTTCCGATAATTCTTAAATCACTGACTAAATCTTCTACAACGCTTGCATTGAGTTTTTGCTGATGTACATAGCCAATAATCAAATCTAATTTTCTGTCTAACGCATCTATTTGTGCTTGTATATTTTGATCTTCCATTTTGTCGTAGCTTAAACTCGTTTTTTACCTGCCATAGTCATGTCTGCTTCTATGGGTAGTTCTTTACCTTTTAATAGGATATGCCAATATATCCATCGAAATAACACTTTACCATAGTGATTCATTTTCGTGTTTTTAAGTAAACCGAAAGGTCCTATGCCCGGTAATGGAAAAGTTCCGGGTAGTGGCTCTGTAGTGTAGTTAAAGTCAATCAATGCTCCTTTTCCATAACCTGTTTCGATATAGCAGTTTGCATGCCCGTCAAATTCGGCAGGAAGTTTTCTACCCTCCATAGCTGCTAAAAGGTTTTCCATAAGAATTTCACCCGCAAAGTGTGCAACCGAACCGGCTTTGGATGTAGGGATGTTTGAAGCATCTCCAATAACAAAAATATTTTCAAAATCTTCCGATTGTAAGGTGTATTTATTGGTTCTTATATAATTCATGTCATCTCCCAGTCCACTTCTTTCAACCATATCCGATCCCATATTTACCGGAACAATGGTTAGAATATCAAAGGGAATCTCCCTTTCATCATACGAAATAATTTTTTTGTTGTCGTTGTCGACACGTTCTAGGTAGAAATCGGCTACAACGTCAATATTCTTTTCTTCTAACAAATCACCGAGCATTTTTGAAGCGACGGGTTTGGTAAAAGCTCCGGACATTAGGGTAACATAAGAAATGTTTACTTTATCTCTAATTCCTCTTTTGGTGAAGTAGGCTTCTGCAAGACAAACAAACTCAATAGGGGCAACAGGGCATTTATAGGGTAATTCGGGAATACACATCACTAAACTGCCACCTTCCCAGTCTTTGAATTTTTTATGTAAAGCTATAGCACCTTCTATAGTGTAGAAGTCAAAAATATCTTTATACCAGAGTTTGTCTTTTAATCCCGGCGTTTCCGACGGTCTGGTTTGTGTTCCGGTAGCCACGATTAGAAAATCATAATTTAATACTTTTCCACCCTCGAGGTATACTTTATTTTCTTTACCTTCAATTTTATCAATAGGACTAAAAATTACATTCGTTCCCGGAGGAAAAAAATCATATTTAGGTTTGGTAACATCTTGTTTGTTATAGATGCCAAAAGGAATGAATAAAAAACCAGGTTGATAATAATGTGTTTTAAATTGATCTACGATGGTAAGTTCCCATTCGTCAAGATCTAATTCTTTATAGAGCTTATTTAGCATCATCGTTCCAGCTGTTCCTGCACCTAATATCAATAATTTTTTCATAATTTATGAGTTGTTTATATTTTATTGCACAAATGTATGCAGTGTAAATGGTTTAAAAACTGATAATTATCAATTTTAAGTAATAAATGTTACTTTGCTAAAATAAAAAAAATTTAATAAATGTTACAAATAGTACATAAATACTGAAGTTAGCGTTATTTTAATGTAATAATTATTTCTTAATACTTTTTGCAATTTTATTTATCTGTAATAGTTGATTCTTATCTTTCTTATTAATAATCATTATAAATTAGATACGATTTGATGAAATATTTAAATTAAGTGATAAAAGTCAGTTTTAGACCTTAAGAGACTGCGTAACTTTGTCCTGTTAAAACAGGATAGTTTTACAGAATTAAAAGTTAATACAACTATTATGAGTAATTTTAATCGTAGAGATTTTATTAAAATATCAGGAGCCTCTGCTGCAGGTGTTGCTTTAACTCCAAAACTCTCTGGAGTTTTTCAAAACTTTTTTCAAAAAGAAGGAAAACATTTGTTAGAGAGTGATGCCGTTAAAGTCCCGACAGTTTGTGAGGTTTGTTTTTGGAATTGTGCCGGATGGGTCTATAAAGACCAAGAAGACAATATCAAAAAAATAATCGGTAACGACGATGATCCGCATAGTAATGGACGTTTATGCCCACGTGGAACAGGAGGTTTAGGCATGTATTATGATGATGATCGTCTTAAAAAACCACTCATTAGAGTGGAGAAAGAGGGTCAACAAAGTTTTAAGGAAGTTTCTTGGGAGGAAGCATTTGATGTGATTGAAAAAAACATGAAAGCTATCGACAAGAAATATGGCAAAGAAAGTATGGCGCTATTGTTTCACGGAAAAACAGGACCTCACTTCGAGCATTTATTTAAAGCTTGGGGGTCTGATACTATGGGAGAGCCTGCCGGAGCACAGTGTTTAATTACCAGAGAAGCTGGTTTTATAGCTACCTATGGTGCTGGTTTAGCTTCTCCGGAACCTACCGATGTTCGCAATGCCGATTGTTTAGTTTTAATTGGAAATCATATCGGTGAAAATATGCATAATGGTCATGTTCAAGAGGTGTCAACACTAATTGATAGAGGAGGTGAAATTATTACGGTAGATCCGCGTTTTTCAACAGTAGCCTCTCATTCTACAACCTGGTTGCCTATTAAACCTTCTACAGACCTAGCGCTTCTCTTGTCTTGGATGAATGTTTTAATCAACGAAAACCTTTATGATAAAGACTATGTAGAACAATATACCTATGGATTTGATTTGTTAGCAGAGCATGTGCAAAAATATACACCCGAATGGGCAGAAGGTGTAACCACCATACCTGCTGCGGATATTTATAAAACGGCTCGTATAATGGGTGCTGCTGCACCTAAGACGATTGTGCATCCGGGAAGACACACTGCTTGGTATGGCGATGATACTCAAAGAACAAGAGCTATTGCTATTTTAAATGCTTTATTAGGATCTTGGGGACGAAAAGGCGGTTTTTATTTTCCTGAAAAATTAAAATTACCTAAGGAAGCACATCCACCATTCCCAAAACCAAAATGGTCTTGGAAGGATATTTCCAAGAAAAAGCACAAATTGGCCATAATGGGTATTACCAATGAAATTTTGGATAATGCATTACCCGAATATAAAGGACCTCATAAAGTTAAAGGTCTCTTTATTGCCGCTACCAACCCCTTACAATCAATCCCTGATGAGGCTAAGATTAAGAGAGCTTTAGATAATCAAGAGTTTATTGTAGTAGTAGATACTATGCCAAGTGAAATTACAGGCTATGCCGATGTGGTTCTTCCGGAGGCTACTTATTTAGAACGTTTGGATCATTTAAGAACTGCACATCATAGACAGCCTAACGTTGCTTTACGTTACCCTGCTGTAATGCCTAAATATGATAGTAAACCGGGTTGGTGGATTGCTAGAAAGATAGGACTTCGTCTAGGTTTGGACGATTTTTATGAATGGGAAGATTTTGAAGAAGTGTTGGACTGGCAATTAAAACAAGTGGGCTCCTCTATGGAAGAGATGAAAAAAGAGGGCGTAAAATTATTTCCTAGAAACACCCCTATGTATTTAGAAGATGGAGAAGAATATTGGTTTAACACAAACACCGGAAAAATAGAACTATTCTCTACAGACTTAGATGAGTGGGGCTACGATCCGATGCCGGTTTATAAATCACATGGCGATGTACCTGCTGGTTTCTTACGATTAATATATGGTAGATTGCCAATGCATACTTTTGGTAGAACACTTAATAATCCCAACCTTAATGATCTTAAGAAAGAACCCAACTTATGGGTCAATCCAAAAGTGGCCAATATTTATGGTTTAGAGAATAACCAAGAAGTATGGTTGCAAAATCCTAAAGGTAAAGTGAGTTCATTCCCTATTCACGTTAGAATTACAGAAAGAATTCGTCACGACTCGGTCTTCTTACCACACGGTTTTGGTAATAAGGGACGCATTATGGTGAACGGTAAAGTAGAGGAAATGAGTAGAACCTATGGTAGAGGAATTAGTGATGCAGAGATGATTAGTAATATAGAAATTGATCCGGAAACAGGAGGTACCGGAATGCGTAACAACTTTGTTACAATATTAACTGAAAAACCAACTAAAACAGAAGAAAAATCATGAGATATGGAATGGCAATAGAAATCAACAAATGTGTTGGTTGCGCTGACTGTGTAGTAGCATGTCAAACGGAAAATAATGTTCCTATTGGTTATTCAAGAGATTGGATTATTGAAAAGGTTAAGGGGCAGTACCCTGATGTTTTTTTGCATTTTGAATCGCAACGTTGTAACCATTGTGACGATACACCTTGTGTAAGGACTTGTCCTACCGGAGCCAGTCATGTTATTGAGGGTGGTATTGTTAAGGTTACACAAGATGAGTGTATAGGATGTGGTGCTTGTATAGAAGCTTGTCCTTACGATGCCAGATATTTCCATCCCGATGGCTATGTCGATAAATGTACATTTTGTGACCATAGAGTACAAGATGGTCTAGATCCTGCTTGTGTGGCTGTTTGTCCTACAACGTGTATGCATTTCGGTGATTTAGATGATCCGGATAGCGATATTTCTAAATTAATTAGAAAAAGAGAGAATTTTACACTATTACCAGAGGCAGGAACTGCTCCTCAAATTTATTATTTAAAATAGAATAAGATGGAAGAAAATATTTTAGCAACGGCACGAGATATTCATGGATTGTATCCTCATGTACACGTTTGGGGATTCCCAATTGCAGCCTATTTGTTTTTAGGCGGTTTAGCAGCTGGTATTTTGTTATTTGCGACAATTTATTACCTAAGAGGTAAGGCGGAAGATATGCCTTTTACAGTAAAGATAGCACCTATTTTTACATTTATTATTATTATGATTGGCTTATTTTTACTAGTCTTTGATTTGCATCATAAATTGTATGTATGGCAACTATTTTTAACCTTTAGAATTGAATCACCTATGTCTTGGGGGGCTTGGACACTAGTTGGGGTTAGTATATTCTCACTACTTTGGCCTTTGAGTTATATAGATGATATTGAAGCCTATCTTCACGAGAGAGGATGGAGACGATTAGATGGTATTACCACTTTTATAAGAAATCTTGAGCACAACTGGAAAATACCTAGATTTATTATTCTAACTTTTAGAAAATACAGAACCTTTTTTGCCTACATCTTGTTGTTCTTATCGGTGATCTTAGGTATTTATACAGGTATTCTATTATCTGCATTTAATGCGCACCCCTTGTGGAATAACCCTATTTTAGGTCCTTTATTCCTTACATCCGGAGTTTCCACAGGATCTGCCTTTGTAATGTGGTTGAGTAATAATCATAAAGAACGTAAATTAATGTCGACCATTGATATGGTATTAATTGCTGTTGAATTGTTTTTTATCATTCATATGATTATGGGAATGCAAGCCGGTCCTGAAGTCTTTAAACAAGCCGCCCATTTGTTTTTAGGAGGCGAGTTTACAGTTATTTTTTGGGTAATCTTTGTGGGTATGGGTTTGGTATTACCGTTTGTTTTAGAAGTCTTAGAATTAAGAGGTTTTAAAATTCATCCTGCTTTCCCCGCTCTTTTGGTATTGTTAGGTGGTTTGTTGTTTAGAATTATTATGGTACAAGCCGGACAAATCTCTGAATATCCTTTTTAAAGAATCATAAAATAAGTTAATAATGAAAAATCAAAAACGAAATAAATATATGAATCCCTATGTAGCCGGATTGTTAATGGGTTTGCTGATTATTGCGGCTTACTTCTTTTCCGGCGAAGGATTAGGGTCAAGCGGTGGCTTTAGAGATCTTGCCATAGGTGCAATAGATACGGTTTCTCCTACTTATGCAGAGAGTAACACCTTTGTAGCCCCTCATGTTACAGGAGAAGAGGGAGCCACACACACTTGGTTGGTTTATGAATTACTGGGTGTTATTTTTGGAGCGATAATTTCTGCAGCGCTTTATGGTCGTCTAAAATTTGTGGTTGGAAAAGCACCACATCTTACGAATAAAAAGAGACTTTATTTTGCCTTAATTGGTGGGGCATTGTGGGGTGTCGGAACACAGTTAGGTAGAGGTTGTACCTCTGGTTTGGTGTTATCAGGTATGGCCGTTAACTCGTTATCCGGCTATATCGGATTGATAGGCATCTTTGGCTTCGGCTTTATTTTTGCCGCAATATTTAAGAAAATTTGGATAAAAACTAATAAATAATAAAAATATGGGACCATTATATCCACAAGAATTATTAAACCCTGAATACAATCTTTTAATAGGTTTTATAATAGGAATCGGTTTTGGATTTTTATTAGAAGCTTCGGGTTTTACCAATACAAGAAAATTAGCCGGAATTTTTTACGGTTATGACGCCACAGTGATAAAAGTATTTTTTACAGCGGCCCTTACTGCTACTATAGGATTATTCTTTATGCATTTTATGGGATGGATAGATATAACAGCTACATTTTTCCCCAAAACTTTTTGGATACCGACTTTGATTGGTGCTGTCATTATGGGACTTGGGTTTATTATTGGTGGTTTTTGCCCGGGAACAAGTCTTTCGGCTGCTGTTACCGGAAAAATTGATGCTATGGTATTTATCATTGGTGTAATGTTAGGAATATTCGGCTTTATCTTTAGCTTTAATGCTTGGAAAGGGCTGAGAGCTTCAGGTAATATGGGTAAAGTTAATATTACCGAATGGTTAGGCATCCAAGAAGGGGTATTTATTTTCATTTTTGCACTAGTTGCTTTTGCCTCTTTTGTAGGTTTCCAGTGGTGGCAAGATAAATGGAAAAAGAATATGTCGAAGGAAGATATTGATGATTTAGGTTTATAATATTAAAGTGAAATTTATGAAACGTAGAGAAATTATTATTGTAGGGATACTATTAATGCTAGGCTTTGTAGCTATGTTTTTACCTAATACAGAACCTTTTAAACACGTAATTAGCGAGAAGAAACTTTTGTATGAAGCAAATAAAGAAGGTAGATACGTATCAACCGACGAAGTGGCTCAGGCTATTATGGAAAGTGATCCCAGCTATTTGTTGATTGACCTAAGAACACCTGCAGAGTTTGCAAAGTTTACTATTGATGGTGCTATTAATATCCCTTATGCTAAAATAATGGATGAAGCTAATTTGGACTATTTTGACCAAGATGTGTATACAACGGTTCTCTTTTCTAATGGTAGTAGCTTAGCCGATCAGGCTTGGATGCGACTTAGAAGTTATGATTATAAAGGGAATAAAGTTATGAAAGGAGGAGTTAATGAATGGTATAAAACGATCATTAATCCGCAAAAACCTAAAGATATAGATACGGCCGAAGCTGAAGCGACTTACCTTTTTAGAAAAGGAGCGTCTATCTTTTTTACTGGAGCACAGGTAGTAGGTAATGCAGCACCGACAAAAAAATCAAAAAAAGCGGCTAAACCTATTGTCAAGAGAAAGAAAAAAGAAGTAAGTGGTGGTTGTGGTTAATGACTTGAAATAATAAGTAGAAAAATAGGAATTTAATGAGGTGCACGCTCCAATTATTTGATACACGCAGAAACAAGTAATAGTGCCTTTCATTAGTTACTTAATAAAAATCAAAATTTAGACAAATGAAAAAAATACTGATAGTAGTACTAAGCTTAAGCCTTTTGTCTTCTTGTATTTCAAAAGAAGGAATTACACAAGATGGCGCTAATCAAAATTGTGAAGCGAGTGTTGTCCCCAAAGATGATTTGGTCAATCTTCTTTATAGTAAAGATCTAGAAGGCGTGCAGTTTATTGATATAAGAACACCCCATCAATATGCAATGGGGCATTTACCGAATGCGATTAATATGCCCATGAATAATTTTTTTAATACCAAAGAGTTCAATAAGATTAATAAAGAAGATGTGCTAATTCTTTACGGCGAAGATGCATCCAGCCCTAAAATGTTAGCATTAATGGCAGGTCATTTTACCAATAGTAAATTTTATATTGCCGGAGGTGGGTATGATTTTATTAAAAATAAAATTCTTAACGGTTTGGGATATAACTCTGGTATTTACGATGATGAAACTCCTTTGGTAGATTTTCAACAAGCTGTAAATGAAATTAAAAGTAGAGCAGGCGTAGCGCCTAATGCTGCTAAAAAAGCCAAACCTACTAGTACAAAACCTATCGTTAAAAGAAAGAAAAAAGAAGTTAGTGGTGGTTGTGGATAAAAGTACCATTCTATGATTTTAGTATGTTCTAGAACTTAAAAAAACAGAAACAATGAAAAATATAACCTATACTTTTGCAATACTTCTAATGGTTTTGATTTTCTCTTCTTGTAGTAAACAAGAAAATTATTCCGGAGAAGCAGTTGGCAAAACAGTTGATTTTGATAGCATTATTAAAAAGGAAAATGCAGAACCTTTAGCTGAAATTTATTACAAGCATGGAAATTTTATCAATACGAAGGAGTTTCCTCCCATTGTCAAAGCACCGCAAGTACTAGAAAATGCGGCGGATTGGTTGTTGGTCGATATTAGAAGTGCAGATGCTTATGAAGCCGGACATATCAATGGTGCCTACAATGTGCCCAAAGACGAAATAATTGACTTTTTAATGACAAAACACAAAGCGGCTTCATATGAAAAAGTAGTTATTATCTGTTATTCAGGTCAGATGGCTTCTTATGTAACCGGTGTATTGCGTTATTCAGGATTTGATAATGTATATGTGATGTTATTTGGAATGGCTGCTTGGAATTCGCAATTTTCAGGAATCCTAAAGAAAGGGTATGGAAAGCGTTTTACCAATATGATTGTAAAATCGGATGAAAACGCCGAAATAAAAGATGAAGCACATGAAGCGGTAAAATCAAAGGATATAGCTACTGCTGAAAAGGAATTACCGGTTTTAGACAAAACGATACCAACGGTGTTAATCTTGGAACGTGCTCGTAAACTATTAAAGCAACCTAGACAAGAATTTTTATTAAAAGCTGCTGAGTTTTTTCCTGAATACACTTCAAATCCCGATAAGTTTTATCCTGTTTTTTATCTCAGTAAACAAAGATTTGATGAAGGGCATATCAAAGGGGCTCATTTATATATTTCTCGTAAAGATTTGAGTTTAGATCATAAATTGTCCGATTTGCCCAAGGACAAAGAAATTTTAGTATACTGCAAAACAGGTCATACCGGAGGAAACACTACAGCCTATCTAGATATGTTGGGTTACAAAGCTCGTAATTTGATGTTTGGCTATAATTCCTTCAAATACAATGTAACATCTAATACGGTAGATAATTATATCAATGATTTTCCCGTTATAGTAGGTAAACAACGTACCAGTAATAAAGTGGTGGCTACTTCAAGCCCCAAGAAAGCAAATACAAAAGTCAAAATAGTTAAAAGAAAAAAGAAAGAAGTTAGCGGTGGTTGTGGCTAATTAGAGTTAAACAAAAAGATTAAGTAAGGCGTATATTTTTTATACGCCTTATTTTTTAATAATAGCAGGACAAATAGTAAAAAAATAGGCTAATTATCATTAATTTTGCTTTTTGATTACAAGTAAAACACAGAATAATAATTTTTAATTTAGATACTATGAGTATAATTATAGGAGTACACGCACGACAAATTTTCGATTCAAGAGGAAACCCAACTGTTGAAGTTGATGTACTAACGGAAAATGGTGTTGTGGGTAGAGCAGCCGTTCCTTCAGGAGCCTCTACCGGAGAACATGAAGCCGTTGAGTTACGGGACGGCGATGCAGATTATATGGGTAAAGGAGTAGGTAAAGCTGTTAAAAATGTGAATGAAATAATTGCGGAAGAAGTAGTTGGCTATTCTGTTTTTGAACAAAATGAAATAGATGCCTTACTAATTGCTTTAGACGGCACACCCAACAAAGCAAAATTAGGCGCCAATGCCATTTTAGGCGTTTCTTTGGCAGTTGCTAAAGCTGCAGCAGAAGAATTAGGACAGCCTTTGTACAGATATATCGGTGGTGTTAGTGCCCATACACTTCCTGTACCTATGATGAATATTGTTAATGGTGGCTCACATTCGGATGCGCCAATAGCTTTTCAAGAATTTATGATTATGCCCGTAGGTGCTTGTTGCTTTACAGAAGCTATTAAAATGGGAACCGAAGTATTTCATAACCTTAAGAAAATTCTTAAAAAAAGAGGCTTGAGTACCGCAGTTGGGGACGAAGGAGGTTTTGCACCCAATTTCAAAGGTACAGAAGATGCTCTAGAAACGATTATTAAAGCTATAGAAAGTGCCGGTTATAAACCTGGTGTAGATGTGTTATTAGCCCTAGATTCTGCCGCTTCGGAGTTCTATAAAGACGGTAAATACAATTATACTATTTTCGAGGGTAAATCCGGTGCCATTAGAAATACAGAAGAGCAAGTAGCCTATTTAGCAAGTCTGGCAGAAAAATATCCTATTATTTCTATTGAAGATGGTATGGACGAAAATGATTGGGAAGGCTGGAAATTACTTCAAGAAGCAATAGGGGACAAGGTTCAAAATGTAGGCGATGATTTATATGTGACAAACGTAGATAGATTGAGTAAAGGAATCGCTATGAATGCGTCTAATTCTATTTTGATTAAACTCAACCAAATAGGAACACTAACAGAAACTATAGCCACGGTAAATATGGCTAAAAATGTAGGATATACCTGTGTCATTTCACATCGTTCCGGCGAAACAGAAGATACGACCATTGCAGATTTAGCTGTAGCACTAAACACAGGGCAAATAAAAACAGGATCGGCATCACGAACCGACCGCATTGCAAAGTACAATCAGTTGCTACGTATAGAAGAAGAATTAGGTGATACTGCTTATTATCCCAAAATGAATGCTTTTAAAATACAGTATAAAAAGTAGGTAATTCTAATTGAATGAAATTCAAAGAAAAATCATTTTTAATGTAAAGTATTTTTTTTAACATAATATTTAAAAAACTGTCTAATTCTTTGTGGAATAGACAGTTTTTTTATGTATATATTTGTAATATAAAGGATTGTAACTTAAGTTACTGATAAATAATAAGTTAATATGATAATTATCATAAATTCAAGGTTACAGCAAGAGTAAATTTGTACAATTAGTAAGTAATAACATTTAAAATTTTATAATTATGTCTGAAATAGGAGTATTTGAATTTAAAGGAAAACGTTATGAGTTTCCTGTAGAAATTGGCACCGAAAATGAAATAGCCATTGAGATTAAAAGATTAAGGGGCGATACCGGAGGAATTATAACCTTAGATCCAGGATTTAAAAATACAGGTTCTTGTAAAAGTGAAATTACTTTTCTAAATGGGGAAAAAGGAATTTTAAGACATAGAGGATACGCTATTGAAGATTTGGCTAAGAAAGCAAGTTTTTTGGAAGTAGCTTATTTGATTATTTTTGGGGAATTACCCACTCAGGAACAGTTTGCAAAATTTGAAGCAGATATCAAGAAAAACACATTAGTTAATGAAGAGATTAAAGATATTCTTGATGGTTTTCCAAGAGCAGCACATCCTATGGGTGTTTTATCATCATTAACCAGTGCATTAACGGCATTTAATCCGGAATATACAGATGTACATTCAGAAGAAGAGATGTATGATGCTATCACTAAGATATTAGGTAAATTTCCTGTTTTAGCTGCTTGGGCACATTCTAAAAATGAAGGAGCTCCGCTTAATTATGCCGATAACTCATTAGATTATATCGAAAATATTCTAATGATGATGTATAAAGTTCCTACCACAGCATACAAAGGCAATCCAATTGTAAAAAAAGCAATGGAACAGTTGCTTATCTTGCATCAAGATCATGAACAAAATTGTTCTACTTCAACAGTTCGTTTAGTGGGATCATCTCATGCTAGTTTATTTGCTTCTATTTCTGCCGGTGTTTCTGCACTTTGGGGACCATTACATGGTGGTGCTAACCAAGCTGTTATAGAAATGTTAGAAGAAATTATTAAAGGAGGTGGAGATGTAGAAAAATATATCGCAAAAGCCAAAGATAAAAATGATCCGTTTAGATTGATGGGCTTTGGTCACAGAGTTTACAAAAACTTCGACCCACGTGCCTTGTTAATTAAAGAAAGTGCAGATGCTGTATTAGCCGATTTAGGGATAGCCGATCCTACTCTAGAAGTAGCCAAACACCTAGAAGAAGTAGCCTTAAATGACCCTTACTTTAAGGAAAGAAAATTATTCCCTAATGTAGATTTCTATTCGGGTATTATTTATCGTGCCTTAGGTATTCCGGTCGAAATGTTTACCGTAATGTTTGCCATTGGTCGTTTGCCGGGTTGGATTGCACAATGGAAAGAAATGCGTATGAATAATGAACCAATCGGACGTCCAAGACAATTGTATATCGGAAAGACAAAACGCGATTACAAAACTATGTCCGAAAGATAAATAATAGTTATTTATTGATTTAATAACCACTTTTAGAAAGTCTAAAAATCTTTCTAAAAGTGGTTTTTTTTTTTGATATTTGCGTTCTTATGTTACAATTAAATATTCAAGATGAAACGTCACGCTTACGTGCTGTATTGTTAGGAACAGCGGAGAGTTTTGGGGGAATACCCAAATTAGAAGAGGCTTATGATCCTAAATCAAAAGAACATATAAAATCAGGAACTTATCCTGAGGAGAAAGCGATGAGGAGAGAGATGCAAGCCTTCTATGAGGTTTTAAAAAAATATGATGTTCGTGTTTATAGACCTAAAATCATTAAGGACTATAATCAAATATTTGCTAGGGATATTGGCTTTGTAATTGAGGATTTCTTTATCAAAGCTAATATTTTACCGGACAGAGCTAGAGAATTAGACGCAATTCAATACCTAATTGATCAAATGGATGCGAGTAAAGTAATTATACCTCCGGAAGCGGCTCATGTAGAAGGCGGTGATGTAATGCCTTGGGGTAACTATATTTTTGTAGGAACCTATAGAGGTGATGACTATCCTGATATAATTACAGCACGCACTAATATGAAGGCTGTCCAGTTTTTAAGAGATTTGTTCCCTGAAAAAAAAGTCGTAAGCTTTGATTTGGTGAAATCAAATACGGAACCAAGAGATAATGCCTTGCATTTAGATTGCTGTTTTCAACCGGTGGGTACGGATAAGGCAATACTCTATAAGGGAGGTTTTAAGAATCTTGATGAATATCAATTTTTAGTGGATTTATTTGGAAGAGAAAATATTTTCGAAATCTCAAGAGATGAAATGTATCGGATGTTCTCTAATGTATTTTCAATTTCCAAGGATATAGTGGTTTCAGAGAAAAATTTTACCAGACTCAATAATTGGCTTAGGGAACAAGGCTTTACCGTAGAGGAAGTTCCTTACGCTGAGATTAGTAAACAAGAGGGCCTACTACGTTGTAGTACTTTGCCTCTTATTAGAGATTAATTTTAAATAAATATAAATATATATGAGTAAACTAGCTGTTATTGCCCTTGGAGGAAATGCTATTATTAGAGGAGATGAACGGGGAACAATTCAACAACAATATAAGAATTCAAGTGACACTATTCATAATTTAACCTATTTGTTAAAAGAAGGGTATAACTTGGTTTTAAGTCATGGTAATGGTCCACAGGTCGGAAATATTTTATTACGTAATGATGCAGGTGAGGAAAAATATGATATTCCACAGATGCCTTTAGATATCTGTGTTGCCGATTCACAAGGAGGCATTGGATATATGCTCGAAAAGATGTTAAAGAATATCCTAAAAGAAGAAGGTATAGATAGAGAGGTAGTTACTATTGTAACTCAGGTAGTAGTTTCTAAAGATGACCCTGCTTTTGAAAATTATACCAAACGCGTAGGAAAATTATATTCAAAGAAAGAGGCTGATGCATTAAGCGAACGTAAAGGATGGATTTTTAAAAAAAGTCCTAAACGTGCCGATGCTTGGCGTCGTGTGGTGCCATCACCTAAACCCATTCAAATAATGAATGATCAAATCATAAAAAATTTAGTCAATTCCGGAGTTATTGTTATTGCTGCAGGAGGTGGTGGTGTTCCGGTATATTACGATGACGAAGGATTATTACAATCACTAGAAGCCGTTATTGATAAAGATGCTTCTTCTTCGTTGTTAGCATCTAATATCAATGCTGATGAGTTCTATATCTTGACAGATGTACCTTACGTATACAGTAATTTTGGGACTCCAAACCAAGAGATCGTTGAATTGATCAATAAAGAGAAAATTCAAAAAATGATAAAAGAAGGGGCTTTTGGCGAAGGTAATATGTTACCAAAAATTGAAGCAGCACTTCGGTTTGTCGAAAAAGGAGGGCAAAAGAGTGTCATTACTGAAGCTAGTAAGCTCGAAAATAGAAAATACGGAACACGAATTACTTTACATTAATTTTAATTTATTAAACGAACTATGTACAATTTAAGAAATAGAAATTTTCTAAAACTTTTAGATTTATCTTCTAAGGAAATTAAGTTTTTAATAGACTTGGCTGCCGATCTAAAAAAAGCAAAATATACAGGAACAGAGCAGCAGAAACTAAAGAATAAGAATATCGCTTTAATTTTTGAAAAATCCTCTACCCGAACTCGATGTGCTTTTGAAGTAGCTGTACACGATCAAGGAGGAAACGTAACCTATTTAGGTCCTTCGGGTAGCCAGATAGGAGGTAAGGAAACTATGAAAGATACCGCTCGTGTGTTAGGAAGAATGTACGATGGAATTGAATATAGAGGATTTGCTCAGCAAACCGTTGAAGAGTTGGGAGCATTTGCCGGTGTCCCCGTATGGAACGGCTTGACAAATGAATACCATCCTACTCAAATTTTAGCTGATTTTTTAACCATGCAAGAACACTCTGATAAACCACTACACCAAGTGCGCTTTGCTTATTTGGGCGATGCTCGAAATAATATGGGAAACTCGTTAATGATTGGTGCTGCTAAAATGGGCATGGATTTTAGAGCTGTAGCTCCTAAATCTTTGCAACCAGATGCTGAGTTGGTAAAGCAAGCGAAAGAAATTGCTCAAAAAACCGGTGCCAAGATAAGCATCACGGATAATGTAGAAGAAGGCGTAAAATCTTGTGATTTCCTTTATACGGATGTTTGGGTGTCTATGGGAGAAGCTCCTGAAGTTTGGAAAGAACGTATTGCGTTATTAATGCCCTACCAAATCAATAAAAAGACAATGGATTTAACCGAAAATCCTAAGGTCAAATTTATGCATTGCTTACCGGCATTTCACAATCGAGATACCAAAGTGGGAGAAGATATTTATCAAAAATTTGGTATTGATGCTATGGAGGTAACTGAAGAAGTTTTTGAATCGGAAGCTTCTATTGTCTTTGATGAAGCTGAAAATAGACTGCATACCATTAAAGCCGTAATGGTTGCTACATTAGGGAGTTAAACAGAATCGGTTTTATGATAAATCCGTGTCCTTTGTGTGTGTCTAATCAAACCAAATTGTATATGCATACAAAGGAGAGGGATTTTTTTATGTGTACTACTTGCGATTTAATTTTTGTACCGCAAGCATTTTTCTTATCAAAAGTAGAGGAGCAAGAACGGTATAAAAAACATCAAAATTCTTGTATAGATGAAGGCTATCGAAGATTTTTATTTCAAGTTATAAAGCCAATAAAAGATAGATTCCCAATAGGTGGTTTGGGTTTGGATTTTGGTTCGGGTCCTTTTCCTGCCTTAGCCCAACTACTTCAAGAAGAGGGATATAGAATAAATCATTATGACCCCTTTTTTCATAATGACCCGAAAATTTTTGATAAGTTATACGATTTTATAACCCTTACCGAGGT
>JANTFW010000016.1 GCA_024763245.1 Flavobacteriaceae bacterium
TTTTTTCATAATATATTATTTTTTGGGTTGTTTGTATTATTATTTTTGAGATTGCCACGTCGTTCGTTCCTCTCTCCTCGCAATGACATGTAAACGCCATAAGTTATAGCGAACAGTGTGGCTAGTCCTATAAAACCATCAATGGGTAAACCTGGTGGGGGTGGGTTTGGGGGTGGAGGTGTGGTTTGAGCCAAACTGCTGATACCAAATAACAGCACAAACATACGTAGGAGAAAAACAAATATACTTCGTAGCATATCAAATGGATTTTTTTGGTTTTAGCTTGCTAAATTACTAAAAATTAAGAAACTACTTCTTTTTTTTTAAAAAAAATTAACCACGAGCTTTTTATATCTTTGTAAGATGAAACGCCAAACCTCTTATAGCCTACAAGAAGCTCAACAAGTACTGGAGCATTTTTGTGCCTATCAAGAACGAACCCATCAAGAAGTGCAGCACAAACTCCGTGCTATGGGAATGATTCCCGAAGCGCAAGAACGCATTATTTTGCACCTACTCCAACACAATTTTCTCAACGAAGAACGCTATGCCAAAGCCTTTTCCGGAGGAAAATTCCGTATTAAAAAATGGGGTAAAGTAAAAATAGAGCAAGCCCTTAGACAAAAGGGTGTTTCGGCTGCCAATAGACAGCTGGCCTTACAAGAAATAGAAGATGATGCCTATCATAAAGCTCTGGAAGAAGTGGCTATAAAATGGCTGAAATCTAAGCGATTGGTTCCTGAACCTACAACTACTTTAAAGGCTCATATTTTAGAAATACCCTATACGACCCGGCAAAAACTCATTCGGTATTTACAACAAAAAGGCTATGAGTTGGCACTTATCTATCGTTATATTAACGGGAGTTAGATATAAACTATGTCAATACTTTTTTTGATATAGGACTGTAATTCCGATATTTTTTATTTTGAACAAAATGAAATGAAGTTGAAATTTTTAACTTCTCAACGTGAAGATTTCTCCATTCCAGTCGAAAAGACAATGAACGTAACAACAAAACTCATAACTAGCTGATATGCAGTGTGTATTATGTAGAACTAACGTTAATTATAATAGGGACTATGATACATCTCGATTTCGTCGAAATACTCTAGCACCTTTAATTCTACTTCAATATCGGGGCTTAGATACTATTTTACTCCTTCTTCGTAAAATCACTCAGCTGCCTTTGATTCTTCTGAAATCACAAAACAACTGAGTGGATTTTCTGAGTGAAGGGAAGAAAATTGGTACCGAAGTGCCGATTTTTATTATCCCAAGTTATTCCCTACTCTACCAGTATTTTTTTAGTAAATGTAGCTCTTTGGGTTTGAAAATTGATTAAATAAAAACCTTTTGCATAATTAGACACATCTATTTGCTGCTGAGTAAGGGGCGGAATTTGTCGTTTCAGCAATTGCTTACCTGTTAAATCAAACACTCGAGCGGTAACCGGTTGGTCGTTCGCCCAATCAATTGTAAAAATCCCCTGTGTTGGGTTAGGGTACAGTTTTACCTGAGCGGCTAAGTAATCATCGATACCCACCGTTTCTCCCAAAATCACAAAATCATCAATCAAGGCCCCTTCACCGTTAACACTTTGGTCGGAGGCAAAATGAAAACGGAAAATAATATTCGATTCATTGGTCAGTGCGGCTAAATCGTAGGTATATTCGGTCAATGTGGTAGCTGTACCTGACCATTGTCCACCAATAGTCAATGCGTGATCCGAATAGGTATTGTTGTACCAATTGGGATCGCTTGCTGTACCTAGCACTTGCCAAGTTTCACCATTATCTATTGAATATTGCATATACAACACATCCCAATCTACTTCAATATCAAATGCCATTTGAAAACTCATCACCGGATTGTTAATTGTTGTTAAATCATAACAAGGAGAGATTAAATTACTCACTGTATTATCCGGATAATTACCGGAAGGATTTGTAATATAGGCTTGGGTTCCGGAAGCTACAGTATTTAAGAGCGTACTATTGGGTTCGGCTCGTTTCCAAAGATTGGAATCGGTCAACCAAGTATCGGCTACATTCTCGAAAGTATTGGTAAGGGTAGGTGTATCGTTGCTCTGTGTTGTATTAAAAGAGACCGAAAGTGCATTGTTATCACTGTAGGTATCATTCGCTATACTTACCGAAACCTCCATCACATGATTGCCAAGATCAAGATCTATCGTTTGCAAAGGGACACTTACTTCTTCTTCACTTAGTAAATTACCATTCCAGGTCTCATTATAATTTGTTCCATCTACAGAATAGCTTATTGCCACACTTGTAATGGGGTTTAACCCATTATTATTAATCTTGATAATGGGGCTAACCGCTCCACATGAGATTCCTTGACCCGGCTTAACGATACTGACTAAGCGCACATCATCATCGGCTAAAACCACGGGTATTGTCGATTGCCAAACCCCACGTCCATAGGTAGCTGCAGTAAGGATCGCATCGTTTTCGTTAACCTCTAAATCGGTTACTTGTACATTGGGTAAATTGGTACTAAATACTTCCCAATTAGACATCGTATCATCTCTGTAATATACCCCTAAATTAGTACCCACATATACAGGATTATTCGGATGGTATTTTTGATGACGAATTACATTTTTTGATTCATTCGGTAAATTGTCGGTGATGTTTGTCCAATTAGCACCTTTATCTGTAGATTTAAAGACCGATGACGAGGTGGTTAACCACAGTATATTGCTATCTGAGTTGTGCACTTCTATAGATGTAATTGTATTAGAAAAAGATTGACTTGTAAAATTCAGTCCGGAATCATCACTAATAAATAAAGTGCTTCCTCTTGACACATACACATTTTGAACATTCGAGGGATCAATTTCAATATTTCTTAAATTACCTCCAAAGTCAAAAAATGTATTTGATACACGCACCCAAGTATTATCAACAAGCTTATACAACTTACTATAACCGGCATGCAACACACCGGTACTACTCATTACCAAAGGGGTTACCCAAGCACCCCCCGATTCAGCTTGCGGTGTTCCTATAACATATTGTCCGTTGAGCCCACCTTGCGTAGATTTATATAAAGATGAACCATTTTGAATAAAGCCGTAATATGTGTTTTGATCGTTAGGATCAACAGCAGCATCCATACCATCTGCACCATAAAAATTATACCATTTTCCCGTACTGTATCCAAAACCCCCATTATCTTGCAGACCCCCGACCATATTTCCGGCAGATTGTTTTGATACGGCTATTTTATAAAATTGACCTATGGCAATACCCTCAGTAAGGTTCGTGAAACTTGACCCATTATCGGTAGATCGGGATACCCGACCATCGGTACCGGCAAAAAGCACCCCGTTATAATATCTTAAAAAATGAATATCACCATGCGTATAAGCGGCACCAGAAGGGTTACTCCACTGGTTTACTTCGGTAAAAGAATCTCCTCCGTCAGTAGATTTCCAGATATTTAGATTTCCGGTAAACACGGTATTTTCATCTACATCAGAAACCCCTAGAGCTAAATCATACCAGGATTGACTACTGCCATTAAAAATATCATTAACTTCGGCCGTACGGGTAAAGTTTTCGCCACTATCTATCGATTTATAAAGCCCCTGAAAAGATAGATCTGATTTGGCACTCAACACATACACATAATTGCTATTTGCCGGGGTTACATCTATAACCAAACGGCTAGAACTGGAGGGTAACCCACTGGTTATTGTCGTAAAGCTATTACCGGCATCGGTACTTTTATAAAAAGTGTTAATAGTAACCGCGTAAATGGTGTTTGAATCACCGGGTTTTAATCTAAAATCTTTGATATTACCCCCTAATTTATTCGTCCAAGATGCACCGGCGTTATTGGATTGGTACAATCCGGTGTCGGTTGCCACCCAAATCACATCAGAGTCTGTGGGATCTATTCTAATTTCATTTGCAGAATTTCCGGAAATAGCACCCGTCATACCCCAGTTTAAACCGCCATCAGTAGATTTCATAACGCCAACAAAATACGAGTCGCCGGCATCATCATCACCTGTGGTGACATAAATAATATTATGATTATTGGCATCTATGGCAATTCCCGATATACCAATTTGGGGGAAATCATCGGTAAGAGGTGTCCAAGATGCTCCGGCATCTACAGATTTCCAAAGGCCTCCTGCAGGAGCACCCATATAATAAATGTTGGAATCTGTGGGATCTACAACTACCGTATTAACCCTACCCTGCCCGGTAGACCAAGAACCCGAGTTGGTATAATCATAAGGACCTCTAGGTTGCCAATCGCTAACGACTTGAATATTTCTAGCCGTTTGACCTTGTTGCATCTCCATTTTCTGTCTCCAAGCCGCCCATAGTTTATCGGGCTTGGCTAGGGTTCCATCGGGTTCTAGATAAAAGCCCCAATGATACTCCGATCGTTTAAAGGGTTTATAACCACTTCCTTTTTTGTCTCTATCAATTTGATTAAAAAATGTGTTTGCCCTAGCCGAAATTTCGGTCAAGGTAAGGGGTGCGTTTCGCTGTGCTTCGTTAGCTGCCGGCATCCAAGGAGCATCATTAGAAAATTGTGCTAAGGATAAAAAGGAAACTAAGAAAAAAAGAGGGAAAAATACTTTTGTCATGGATGTGTTACTTTATGATTAAAATTTTTTATGGATGTATAGCGTTTAGGATAAATCCATGCGGATTTTTTCTATTAAATCAGCTTCATTTTTATAGAGAATAAATTCTCCGTCTTTAATATAAGAAACTTTTCCTGTTTCTTCTGAGACGACCAAGGCTAGAGCATCGGTTCGCTCCGTAATCCCAATGGCTGCTTTGTGTCGCAAACCAAACCTTTTGGGTATCTTTTTTGTAGAAACCGGTAATACAATACGTGTAGAACGGATTTGATTTTCTTTAATTATTACAGCGCCATCGTGCAAAGGACTGTTTTTAAAAAAAATACTTTCTAAAATAGGAATATTTACTGTTGCATTCATACGGTCTCCAGAATTCTTAACAAAATCAAGACTATTAGTACGCTCTATAACAATTAAAGCCCCTGTTTTAGTTTGACCCAAATTAAAACAAGCTTTTACAATACTATCTACATCGGTATCGGTATGTACTTCGGATTTAATAAACCGAAGTTGTTTTAAAAAATTCCGCTTATTCGAATAATTGGTAGAACCAATCATCAGTAAAAATTTACGAATTTCTTGTTGGAATACAATCATTAAACCTACTGCTCCTACCCCTAGCAAACCTCCCAAGATACCACTAAACATTTTAAGCCCCATAGTAAATGTTATTCTATATATTATAAACAACAAGGCAATCCCAATAAATATATTAATGGCTACCGTTCCTTTTACTAATTTATAGACATAATAAAGCAGCACCGCTACCAAAACAATGTCCAAGAGGTCTAAAAAATCGAAACTGATAAAATCAAATGGGTTCATACGATTATATTCCTGTGGTAAAAGTACAATTAATTTAGTCGAAACAAAAGACAAACCTTACACATAAAATCTATTTATTTTAGGATATACTCTGTATTTTCAATACTAATATCTTTAGGTAAGAAAGTCTTTAATTCTAAACGATATTGCAAATAAGATTGATAACTAATCTGTTGATCAAAAAGCAATTGCATACAACCGGGTGACAAGGACTCTACTAATTGCTTACGCCACTCACTGGGAAGATATTTTTTTTGATTTAATACAATAGCATCCTCTGTAAACTTAAGAATATAATCACAAGGCTTCTCTTTTTCCATTGTCTCTAAATCCGACTGATCCAAGGTCATATACTGAATCGTGTCAATTTGAAATAAGGCTATTTTTTTATCAAGAATATCCGAATAACTCAAATAATCGCGCACACCCTCTACGCTGTGAATTGTTTTTTTAGCGCGTTTGGCTTTAACCATTTGTAACACAGGAATTACTTCTCGCATCGGTAATCGTTTATCTATATTAATAATCCAATGCGTACTTGTAATGGTGTTGTTCTTATTAATTTCGCTCTTAATCTTATCATCATCAAATTTGTAAAACACCCAAATTTCGGAATGGTTTTGGATTTCAGAGATACCGGATACAGCAACTTGAGGTAATTGTATCGTTTTATTGGCACAGGCACTTAGGAGTACCAACAACAAGAGTCCTACTACATATTTTTTCATCTGTCTAGATTTTGATTTATGTACTGTGACAGGTTCAACGTCCTAAAAGTTATTCTTTTTTTAGTAAAAGTTTGATTAGCTCGTTTCATTAGTTTTAGGGGTTACTATTTAATTATTTTGATATTGTTTTATTACTTTGACCACCTCTACGGCTTCTTTTACATCATGAACTCTCAGTATGTCCGCACCGTTTAGTGAAGCGATGGTATTAGCTATGGTAGTAGCATTTAACACGTTGTTCGGGGTGCTATCTAACAATTTATACAGCATAGATTTACGGGATAAACCTACCAATAACGGCTTGTTAAAATGCTTAAACGAAGCCAGATTCTTTAAAAGCTCATAATTTTGATCTAAAGTTTTACCAAAGCCAAAACCGACATCCAAAATTACATTATTTACCCCTAACAAGGCTAAGTCTTGCACTTTTTTTTGAAAAAAGGAGTTTACATGTCGGGTAACCGCCGTTGTTATGGGCTTGTTTTGCATCGTTTGTGGTGTACCTTGCATATGCATAAGCACATAGGGTACCTTTAGTTCTGCTATCGTTTGAAACATGTGATGATCGAGATTCCCCCCCGAAATATCATTGATAATATGTGCCCCAACATCAACAGCTTTTTTGGCAATACTACTTCTAAAAGTATCCACAGAAATAACAGCATTAGGAAATGCTTTACTGATGGCTCTAACTACGGGAAGTAATCTATCTGATTCTTCATCTACAGATATATGTTTGGCATTAGGTCTGGAAGAATAGGCACCAATATCTATAATATCTGCTCCTTCTATAAGCTGTTTTTCTACTTGAAGTAGTATGGATTTTTCTGTAGTAAATTTTCCCCCATCATAAAAAGAATCGGGGGTGCAATTTAGAATAGCCATTACCAAAGGCCTGTTTGCAGTTACTATGAATTGACTGGTTTGTATCATCTTCAGACGTTTAACTACCCACAGTATTAACTACTTTGGTAACCTTTGGTGCTCGGTAATTTCCCATAGCTTTTATCAAATCGGGAATGGACTCATGAACCAAAACCATAGCTCTGTTTTCAGGTCTCAAAAAACCCTCTTGTACCATCAAATCCAATTGCCGGAGCATCGGATTGAAAAAACCATTGGTATTTAATATCCCTACAGGTTTGGTTTCAATACCCAATTGACCTAGCGTTAAGGCTTCAAAAATTTCATCTAGCGTTCCAAAACCACCGGGAAGTGCTATATAGGCATCTACCATTTTACTGATAATGACCTTACGTTCGCTCATCGAGTTAGAGATAATCATTTGTGTGACGCCTTGATGCTCTACCTCTTCGTGTCGTAATAAATGGGGAATAACGCCTATTACCTCACCCTTATTTTGAAGCATTTCATCGGCGATAGCACCCATCATCCCTATTTTTCCTCCACCAAAAACCAAGGCAATGCTATGTTGCGTAAAATAGGCTCCCAAAGCAATGGCTTGTTCGCTATACAGCTTTTTAAAGCCGGTACTAGCACCACAAAAAACGGCTATTTTTTTCATTTCTGTATCTAATAAATGGTCTGTAAAGGTATAAAATTATTGGAATAAGAGCTACGCAGAATGATTTAGAAATACGATATCAATTCCTTGTTTCGCTTTACTTCTAGTTTTTTAATAAATCTAAAGCCTCATTAACAACAGCTTACATTACCTTGCATTTCTATCGGGTTTTAATTTTAACAACTGATTACTTTTTTTGAGAGTCTTACACTATTGATAGTCACTATTCATCCCTACAATTCTAAAATGATGTTTCTATATAAGACAGCATTTGAATTTTTAAAATATTACACTTGCTAATTCAAAAGAATAATGTATCTTTGCCTTCCTAAATCGCGGGATGGAGCAGTAGGTAGCTCGCTGGGCTCATAACCCAGAGGTCACAGGTTCGAGTCCTGTTCCCGCTACTACAAAAGAGAATCATTAAATTGATTCTCTTTTTTGTTTTTGAACTCCTTAAATCTTGATAAATTTTATCAAATTCTTATATCAAACTCAGGTTTATAGTATCTTTGTCCCAAATTAAATAAACACGAAGCCTTGTGAACAGTATTGTAGCCATTGTAGGAAGACCGAATGTAGGAAAATCGACCTTGTTTAATCGGATGGTAAAGCGTAGGGATGCCATAGTAGATGCTGTTAGTGGCGTAACCCGTGACCGACATTACGGCAAAAGTGATTGGAACGGAAAAGAATTTTCACTAATCGATACCGGAGGATACGAGGTAGGATCGGATGATATTTTTGAAGAGGAGATTCGAAAACAAGTACAATTGGCTATTGAAGAGGCCGATATTATCATTTTTGTAGTAGATGTTGAAAATGGAGTTACACCTACAGATTCTATAATTGCCGATTTACTACGAAAAGTAAAAAAACCTATTTTTCTTGCGGTAAACAAAGTAGATAACGCTATGCGTGTTAACGATGCCGTCGAATTCTACAGTTTGGGCCTTGGTGAATATTATGGAATTTCGTCTATTAATGGTAGTGGTACGGGCGATTTGTTAGATGCTGTGGCTCAAAAAATACCGGAAGATACAATAGAAGAAGAAGACGAGTTACCTCGTTTTGCTGTAGTTGGAAGACCCAATGCCGGCAAATCGTCGTTTATCAATGCCTTAGTTGGCGAAGAGCGAAATATCGTTACCAATATTGCCGGAACTACGCGGGATTCTATCGACACCAAATACAACCGATTTGGCTTTGAATTTAATCTGGTTGATACGGCAGGAATCCGTAAAAAATCTAAAGTAAAAGAAGATCTCGAGTTCTATTCTGTTATGCGTGCTGTGCGTGCCATAGAACATGCTGATGTTATATTACTTCTGGTTGATGCCACCCGTGGCTTTGAAGGGCAGGATAAAAATATTTTTTGGTTAGCCGAAAAGAATAAGAAAGGGGTCGTTATCCTTATCAACAAATGGGATTTAATCCAAAAAGAAACCAATACCTTACGTGATTTTGAGGCTATGGTTCGTCACGAAACAGCTCCTTTTACCGATGTGCCTATTCTTTTTATTTCGGCCTTGACCAAACAACGGGTTTATAAAGCCATTGAAACGGCTGTACAAGTGTTTGAAAACCGAAAAAACAGGGTGTCTACAAGAAAGCTCAATGATGTGATGTTACCGATTATAGAACATAATCCGCCTCCTGCCAATAAAGGAAAATATATCAAAATTAAGTTTTGCACACAATTACCTACACCCACTCCGCAATTTGCTTTTTTTGCTAATTTGCCCCAGTATATCAAGGATCCCTATAAACGATTTGTAGAAAATAAGTTACGAGAAGCTTTTGATTTTAACGGTGTGCCAATTGTTATCTATTTTAGAAAAAAATAAGTACGCTTAGCAAAGTGACTGCTTCAACACATAACACCAAAGGTCATTTACACGGGCTTATCCTTATAGGAGGTGAAAGCAAACGTATGGGTCGGGACAAGAGCCTATTAGCCTACCACGGAAAACCGCAATGGAAATACTTACAAGAACTCTTAGCTCCCAAAGTAGATACCGTTTTTGTCTCGGTAAGAACATCAAATCAGGTGGCTTATCCATATCAAATAAGTGATAAAATTCCGGGATTGGGCCCTTTTGGAGCCCTACTATCTGCCTTGGAATTGTATCCGGAAGATTCTTTTTTGGTCTTGGCAACGGATATTCCTTTTATCGATAGAACACTTATTGATATCTTACTTAAGAATCGGGATACATTAGGTCACGCAACCGCTTTGCAAGGCATAGGAAAACCCTATCCAGAGCCTCTAGTCTGTATTTGGGAATCCAAATCCCTACCCATACTTCAAGATTTATATAAACGAGGTATCTATAGACCTATTAAAGCCCTAGATGATATGACGGTAAAAACAATTCAAGTATCCGCAGAGTTATTACAAAATGCAAATACCTTGGAAGACTATAAAGCGATTAAAAATACATTGGATAGCCAAAAAAATAACTAACTTGAGCTTGATGATCTACACGCTGTATATCGGCTAGTTACGGGTTGTATTGTTACATTTATTGTCATTTCGACTGGAATGGAGAAATCTACACATTAAAAATTTAGATTTTTCTACTTCATTTCATTTCGCTCAGGATGATAAATAGCCGAATTACAGTCCTATATTAAAAATAGTAATGACTCTGTTTATATCGAACTGACGTTAATTATATCTCAACAAACATTCCACAAACAATACCTTTGCAAGGTACAGTTGAAAAAAAAGCGCCGCTCTAAAATGCTTTTAGAGCGGCGCTTTACTAAAAAAATTATATATTTTAATTATTTAAAGCTTCTGCACCACCCACGATTTCTAGAATTTCACCGGTAATGGCTGCCTGACGGGCTTTATTATAAATTAAGGTCAATTCATCTTTCATTTCTCCTGCATTATCAGTAGCCTTGTGCATGGCTGTCATACGTGCGCCATGTTCTGCAGCATACGAATCTCTAATAGCTTTATAGAGCTGCATTTTTAATGACTTAGGAATCAATTGCTCCACAATAACCTCTTTAGAAGGCTCAAAAATATAATCGGTATTTGATTCCGTTTTATCTCCTTGTGACTCAATCGGCAAAAAGGCTTCGTGAGTCTGTATTTGTGTAGCCGCATTTTTAAAACGATTATAGACTAAATCAATCTTATCGAATTTACCGGCCGCAAAGCTATCCATTATCTTTTGTGTTAATACTGAGACGTTTTCAAAGCTCAAGTGGTCAAAAATGGCACTTTCATTCATAAAAATCTCATTGTCCTTAGACAGGATATCATTTCCCTTTTTTCCGATGGTCAAGATAGCTACTTCCTGATTTTTATAATTCTCTAGGCGAATTCTTTGGGTATCTTTAATAATATTAGAATTAAAGGCACCACACAAACCGCGATTGGAGGTAATCACTACTAAAAGAACTTTATTAACGGCTCTTTTTTCAGCAAATACACTACCGGCATCTCCTTCTAATGTAGCACTAAGGTTTTGTAATAACTCCGTTAGCTTAGTCGCATAAGGGCGCATATTGGTGATAGCATCCTGAGCCTTTTTAAGTTTGGCAGCAGACACCATTTTCATAGCACTTGTAATCTTCATGGTAGAACCAATGGAGACTATTCGGTTACGTATTTCTTTTAAATTCGCCATAATTGTATTACTTTATTACTAAAATAGAATACTAAAAAGTATCAGAAATTTCTGCTGCTACTTTAGTCATGGTTTCAATAGCCGTATCGGATAATTTTCCTGATTTGATTTCATCCAAAACATCGCTGTGCTTGGCACGTAGCATTTCTAAATAATGACTTTCAAACGCTTTTACTTTATCAAGAGGCACATTTTTCAACAAGTTTCTACTTCCTGCAAAAATGATAGCTACTTGATCTTCTACTTTAAATGGAGTACTTAAGTTTTGTTTTAAGATTTCCACATTACGTTTCCCCTTTTCAATCACATTAAGCGTCGCTGCATCCAAATCAGAACCAAATTTTGCAAAAGCCTCTAACTCTCGGAATTGCGCTTGGTCTAATTTTAAAGTACCGGCTACTTTTTTCATCGATTTAACTTGTGCCGATCCCCCTACACGAGATACTGAAATACCTACGTTAATAGCAGGACGTACACCCGAGTTAAACAAATCACCATCTAAGAATATCTGTCCGTCAGTAATAGAAATTACATTGGTTGGAATATAAGCCGATACATCACCTGCTTGGGTTTCGATAATAGGTAAAGCTGTTAAAGAGCCGCCACCTTTTACCATACCTTGCAGTGTTTCGGGTACATCATTCATTTTTGCCGCAATAGCATCATCCGTTGTTATTTTTGCCGCACGCTCTAAAAGACGAGAGTGCAAGTAAAATACGTCACCAGGATAGGCTTCACGTCCCGGTGGGCGTCTTAATAATAAGGAGATTTCACGGTAAGCCACAGCTTGTTTTGACAAATCATCATATACAATTAATGCCGGACGACCGGTATCACGAAAATACTCCCCTATAGAAGCTCCAGCCATTGGTGCATATACTTGCATCGCTGCAGGGTCAGAGGCGTTAGCTGCCACCACTGTGGTATAGGCCATAGCTCCTCTTTCTTCAAAGAGATTTACTAATGCTGCCACTGTAGAGGCTTTTTGCCCTATAGCTACATAAATACAATACACAGGTTCGCCTGCATCGTAGAATTCTTTTTGATTTAATATGGTATCCACCGCTACGGTAGATTTTCCGGTTTGACGGTCACCAATAATCAACTCACGTTGTCCACGACCGATAGGAATCATGGCATCAACTGCTTTTATTCCGGTTTGTAAAGGTTCGTTAACCGGTTGGCG
Source organism: Flavobacteriaceae bacterium (assembly GCA_024763245.1). Classification (GTDB taxonomy): domain Bacteria; phylum Bacteroidota; class Bacteroidia; order Flavobacteriales; family Flavobacteriaceae; genus DQTL01. Next base: position 12,545 of record JANTFW010000016.1, read on the forward strand.
GAAAAGTACGCCCGGTGCTTTACGTTCCAAAGGCATTTCATAGAGTTCTCCTTGAATAGAACCTTTACCGTCAATAGGCGATCCTAGTGTATCTACAACACGACCTACAATACCTTCTCCCACATTAATGGAAGCAATTCGATTGGTACGTTTTACGGTAGAACCTTCTTTAATATCTTCAACAGGGCCTAAAAGCACCACCCCTACATTGTCCTCTTCTAAGTTTAGTACTATGGCTTCTAATCCATTTTCGAATTGTACTAACTCTCCATATTGTGCATTAGCTAACCCGTAAATACGGGCAATACCATCACCTATTTCGAGTACGGTTCCTACTTCGTCTAAAGATTCTTTTCCCTCGAATCCTGCCAATTGTTGTTTTAAGATTGCTGATATCTCAGCGGGTTTTACTGCTGCCATAATTTCTTTTTATTGTGTTTTCTGTAGAACCAAAGTTCTGATATTCTCGTTTTATATATATACCGTTTCTTTTAAGTCTCTTTTTAATTTCTTTAGCTTATTAGCAATACTAGTATCTATCTGAATATCACCAACACGGAGGATAAAACCTCCTAATATAGTTTTATCGATTTTATTTTCTAAATCGATTTTCTTTCCGTCTGCCAATGTTGTGGCTTTGTCCAAAACTTGTTTACGCATAGCCTCGTCAATAGCAACAGCTGTGGTTACGGTAGCTTTAACTATACCTTTAGATGTATTGTACAGTAGGTTATATTGAGTGGCTACGGCTTGTAATATAGCTAAACGTTTATTTTCTGCTAATAAATCAATCAACTTTTTTGAAAGCCCGCTCAAAGTCGTAAAGATATTTTCTAATGCTCCTTTTTTAGCCGCATTTGTAATAATAGGGTTGTTTAACATAACCTGTAAGTCCCCACTCTCAGAAATGCTTGTATATATATCCTGCATATCTTTAAAAACGGCATCTTCTTGCTTTTGTTCTAAAGCTAAATCTAATAATGCTTTTGCGTAACGATTAGCGGCTCTGGTATTCATTAGTTTAATTTTACGTCTTTCAGCATTTTTTCAATCAGTTGCACTTGATTGTCTTTAGATGCCAATTGTTCTTTTAGTAATTTTTCAGCAATATCTACCGATAGATCAGCTACCTGACTTTTTAAATCGGAAATGGCTGCATTCTTTTCAGTTTCGATGCTTACTTTGGCTTTAGCAATTAGCTTATCCGCTTCTGTTTGCGCCTCACCTTTAGCCTCTTCAATCATTTTATCACGCATTTGGCGTGCTTCTTTTAAAAGTTCTTCGCGTTGGTTACGGGCTTCTTTTAAAATACGTTCGTTATCGGCTTTAAGGTTTTGCATTTCCTTACGCGCATTTTTAGCTTCTTCCAAGGCATTTTTAATACCTTCTTCTCGTTCGCTAATAGCACTTAAGATGGGTTTCCAGGCAAATTTGCGCAATAACAACAATAAGCCTATAAATAGGATCGTCTGCCAAAAGAACAAACCAAAAGAAAAATCATTTATTAATTTATCCATTCTATATTTTATTTATATCAATATATGTATTATTTGATAAACAACAGCTGTAAGCAACCCTTACAACTGTTGTTCGTTTGTTTTGTTATACTGCAAATAAAGCAGCAAAACCAATACCTTCAATAAGCGCTGCTGCAATAAGCATAGCGGTTTGAATTTTTCCGTAAGCTTCGGGTTGACGAGCGATAGCGTCCATTGCTGAACCACCAATTCTACCGATACCGATACCGGCACCAATTACTACTAAACCTGCACCTACAATAGCTGGAATCTCCATAATATATATATTAAAAATTAAACATTCAAATTAATGGTCATCATGCTCTTCTACGGCAAAGCCAAAATAAAGAGCGGATAACATCGTAAAAATATAAGCCTGTAATAAGGCTACTAACAATTCAATTAACGAAATGGCAAAGGACAAGAAAAAGCTTAAACCACTACCAATCCAATTATTAAATATAAACATCAAACCTATCAAACTCATCAATACGGTATGTCCTGCAAAAATATTGGCATACAAACGAATCATTAAGGCAAAAGGTTTTATAAACACTCCTAATAGTTCAATAGGAGCTAAAATAATTTTCATCGGCCAAGGTACACCCGGCATCCAGAAAATATGCATCCAATAGTTTTTATTACCTGTAAATTGTGTCAAGAAAAATGTCACCAGAGCCAAGGCAAAAGTAATGGTAAAGTTACCGGTTACATTAATACCAAGTGGTGTTAAACCCAATAGATTAAAAAACCACACAAAAAAGAACACCGTCAACAGGTAATTCATATATCTCTTGTAGTGCTTTTCACCAATATTAGGAATGGCTATTTCATCACGAATATAAAGGATAATCGGTTCCAAAAAACCAGCAATACCTTTTGGAATACCATCATTTTTACTATACGATTTGGCGATTTTCACAAATAACCAAAGCATAAAAGCCGCTAAGATAAAAATACTAAACACGTTTTTGGTAATAGAAAAATCTAAAGGTTTTTCATTCAAAGGGTGATGGTGTTCGTCGTACTCTAGAGTCCCTTCCGCATCCGTTTTGTAGATTTTTCCGTGGTGTAAGGCATAGTATGCATCATCAACTTTGGCAACACTTTCACCGTGGTGAAATTTAGAGGACATAAATATTTTAAGACCGTTATCCCACAGAATTACCGGAAGCGAAAAGCCATAATGTTTACCTGATTCAGAATCCGAGAGAAAAATAAAATCGTGAGCGTCTTTTAAGTGATGTTGAATCCCTTCTTTAATTTCGGCTCTAATATCTTTTTCTTCGTGTTGGTCTTTTACGGCATGCTCCGCAGAAGTATGGGACGTTTCATGTTGTGCATACAGATTAAAACTGATGCTTAAAACGGCTATTATTTGTAGTACTTTTGTTCGCATTCTAAATTTATAAACGTGCTAAAAAATCGCTGCAAATGTAGTGTTTATAATTTACAAGTAAAAATTAATTTTAAAGTTATTTCTGTATGTCTTTTAAAGGAAAGTAAAATCAATACTTTCAAACAATTAGACTTTGTTAAGCAACCTGCTTAAATAGATAGTTTCAAATACTAATCCCAGGCCATACGGTACAAAAAAAAGTAAAAATTCGTAAGTTGTAATCATACCATCTGCTTTAAAAACAGGATAAAAATACACGAAGAAAATACCGAATTTAAAAAGACTCCCTATCATAAATAAGAAACCTATATAATGTTTTAACTTTTTAATATAATGTCCCAATACGAAAACAATTCCAAAGGCAAGCAGAAAATTTACTACATACGAAATAAGTAACAATTGACTATCATAATCCACGGCTATGGTATAGTAGACAAACTTATGTATCAAAAGGGCAAGTACAAGACTCAATCCCAATGTTAGTCCAAAAAAAGATAATCTTTTGGTCACTCTTTTGTAATTCGATTTAGCTGTTTAACAAGGATATACATCGATAGAAAAACACCGAAAAGGGTTATAAAAATGGTATAGTAATGTCTTTCATTTGGATACACAATATCCAGTTTTTTTCCTACTATACTTGCTAAATATATAGTAATGCCCATCTGAGCAGCTACACCTGTTAAGGATAAATATTTAAGAAGCTGATTTTTCTTCTTTGGTTTGTTTTCCCTCACTTTTTAAGGCTTTAATACCTTTCATACTACAAGATGCATTAAAGGTTGCACCCGGCTCTACGGATAGTTTATCAATAAAAACTTCACCATCAATTACTGCGGTTGATTTTAAACTTAGTGTCTCAGAACAAGTAAGTTTTCCGGATATTTTACCTTCAATATCTGCATTAGCACAAATAATAGTACCTAATATTACACCGTCCTTACCGACGATTAATCGACCGGTTGTTTTGACATTTCCTTCGACTTTTCCATCAATTCTAAAATCACCATCGGAGGTAATATCTCCGGTTATTTCGGTTCCTCTTCCAATAAGGTTTCTTTGTGGTTGTTGAGTCTGGTTTGATTTTTTTTCTGCGAACATAATTACATGGGGTTTAAGGTTAGTTAATGATTTTTTTCTTTTTCATTATTTCGCAATTGTGGCGGTCCTTTTTTCTTCATCAATTCCAGCACTTTTTTTTTCTTTTCCTCATCGGACAAAGGTTTTAAAGATGTCTTAATACTTTTTGAATTATCTGAATTCTCTTTAGCAGAAGGTGTTTTTGCTGGCGTATTTTTAGTTTGGGGTTTTTCTTTTTTTACACCATTAATTAAGCCTAAAATTTCTTGTGCGTGCGTACTTTCTTTCGTTTTTGGATAATTGGCTACGACAAATTCAAGCCCTTTTATAAAGGATTCTTTATCATTTGATTTTAATAATGCATAGGCTTTTAACAACTCGAATTTTGCCTGAATCGGTTCATTATCATAACGAATAATTGCTTTTTCGCATTCCTCAATTACTTGAGGATATTTTTCATACTCGTAGTCGCAATACACTTTTTCATAAGACGCTTCGGGAGTTTCAAAAGTGTCAAAGCTTATTTTGTTCGGGTTTTGTATGAGTTGCGCATAGCGAGAATTTGGATATTCTTTAATTATTTCACTCTTTATTTGTGCTAAATCCGGATTACTAGTGATCTCGTACATTTTGTATAAGTGATATTTTGCCGGAAGTATTAATTTCTCCTTTGGTTCTTCAGCTAAAAATCTCTTGAGCCTTTTAATAGCTAAAGGATATTCTTGAAATTTTTCTTTATAAATAAGCCCCAATTGATATAAGGCATGACTTGTCGAAGCTCTCATCTTTTGTAAAACATCGGCATCTGTTGGTATTTGATCCATATAATAAGAAACATCATACTTTTTAGAATCGTCTACAAGAGGTGTATTATTCTCTTCTGTTATCGCATTATCTTCTTCATCGATCCCTTTACTGATATGGCTAGACCATCTCCAATTATCTTGCAGGGTTCTATTTCCCCATACTTTAATAAACTCGGCTTTACCAAAACCTACAGTTTGTGCATTATAGAAATACCATTTTCCTGATTTTGTGTTTTGCTTACCTGTGGTACCGGCATTACCGGACACGCCGGATCTTTCTGCATTTTCCTTTAAAATAGCGGCTAATTCGTCTGCTTTTTTTAATTTATTTACATAATCGGTAAAGTAGGCTTTTCGTTCATCGCCGGACATGGCAACCAACTTAAAAATACTGTCATTCTGCTGTAGAGTGGTTTCGTACAACACAACTTCTTCTAAACTTTTTCTTTTGCGATTAAGCCTTCGTATACGCTTAGTGTTGGGATTGGTAACATTTGGAATGACACTATCATAATAAGCACCGGCTTTTACAAAATCAGCTTTATCAAAGTAGTAACTACCTAAATCTTCATAAGCCAAAAGTTTTTGGAATTTTTTTGATTTAGGAGTGTGTATGGATTTTTGTAAGTTAGCCAATGCGTCCTTATTTTTTCCTTCTTTAAAGTCTAACTGAGCCAATTGATAGTAAATTTCATCGAAATAGTTTTTGTTTAGGGTATTTTTCAGTAATTTTTGAAACTGTTTTCTCAAGGGTTGTAAATCGGTACTATCGGTTGCAATTTGGGCCTGTTCAATATAGGCATGTATCTTATATTTTCGAGGCGCTTTCTTGAAATTAGCTAGCTGCTGAAAGGCGAGTTGAGAGGAATCTAAATTATTTTCAATTCGATACAACTGTCCTAAGATAAACAGATTTCTACTGTGTTGTTTTTTGTTCTCGTGTGTGGCAACAGCTACTTCGAGTTGTTCTCTGGCATTAGCTATACTATCCATAGCCAAATAAGCCATTGCTAGGGCTGTAGCAGCTTCTTCTTTTATGTTTTTATCTAGTTTTTTCGATAAAAGCAAGCTTTTTAATGCCACAATAGCTTGTTCTTCATTTTGTAATCTTATTTGTGTTTTGGCTTTCCAAATACGTAATTCAGGATTTAAATCACCTTCGGGATAATGCTTTAACACATAATCAAAAGCTTCTAATGCCGGAACAAACCTTTGAGAATAATAACGGGCCTTTCCCAACAAAAAATAGGCATCATCTATTTGTTTATTGTGTTCGCTTCCGGCTATGTACATCCCATGTTTTTGTACGGCTTTTACCGCTTTGCGTTCCGCTATATCAAAATAATCTTCCGTACTTTCTTTACTCTTCCCCGGTAATACATACTGTGAGTCATCGACCTCAAGGGGTTCTACAGGTAGCAACTTCCAAAAATTATCTTTATATTTAGAATCTAGCTGTGCAATTCCTTGTTCTAAAGCAACATTTCCATTATACAACACATTGTATTTAGTTGTCATATTGTGGTATCCACGATTAATGAATGTATCTTTTTTAGTGGAGCAACCTGCTAAGAGAATAAACCCTAAGAATAGTATGCTAATTATCTTTTTCAAATAATAATGATTTTGTGTTACAGTATTAAACCTTCTATTTCTTAAAAAATTGTATAAAAAGGTGTGTAAAAGTACAAAATTTCTACAATACTTTTTTGGTAATGACCATTTTAAGCCTCACTATCTATTTTTTTAAGCCAGCTACTGATGGAAACGGTATCGTTTATCAATTGTTTTAGTGCTGTAATTTTGACTCTTTTTTGTTCCATCGTGTCTCGATCTCTAAGGGTAACCGATTGGTCTTCTAAAGTGTCGTGGTCAACCGTAATACAAAAGGGTGTGCCTGCAGCATCTTGTCTTCTGTAACGACGCCCAACAGCATCTTTTTCATCGTAAATAACATTAAAATCAAACTTGAGGTCGGCAATAATCTGATGCGCAATTTCGGGTAATCCGTCCTTTTTTACCAAAGGAAGAACGGCCGCTTTAACAGGAGCTAAAACTGCAGGTAATCGCAAAACGGTTCTAGTACTACCATTTGGTAGGGTTTCTTCTTGTAAAGATTTAGCAAAAACAGCTAAAAACATTCTATCCAAACCAATAGATGTTTCTACTACATAAGGCACATAACTCTTATTTAACTCAGGGTCAAAGTATTGCAATTTTTTTCCTGAGAATTTCTCGTGACTGGATAGGTCAAAGTCCGTTCTGGAATGAATCCCTTCTAATTCTTTAAATCCAAACGGAAAATTAAACTCAATATCTGCTGCAGCATCAGCATAATGAGCCAGTTTTTCATGTTGGTGAAAACGATAGTTTTCTTCCCCAAGTCCTAAAGAAAGGTGCCAAGAAAGTCGTCTTTTTTTCCAAGTTTCGTACCATTTCATTTGTTCCCCTGGACGCACAAAAAATTGCATTTCCATCTGTTCAAACTCACGCATTCGGAAAATAAATTGACGGGCTACAATTTCATTCCTAAAGGCTTTTCCTGTTTGAGCAATCCCAAAAGGAATTTTCATTCTTCCTGATTTTTGAATATTTAAAAAATTAACAAAAATACCTTGAGCGGTTTCCGGTCTAAGAAAAAGATCCATAGCCGAATCAGCAGATGCGCCAATCTTGGTACCAAACATCAAGTTAAATTGCTTGACATCAGTCCAATTTTTAGATCCTGAAACCGGACAGGCTATTCCCTTTTCTTCAATAAGTGCCTTAACGGCAGCTAAATCATTTGCCTCTAAATACCTACCCATATCACTAAGTACTTGTTGGTGTTCGGCTAAATAGTTGACCACCCTTGGGTTGGTCGTTTTGTATTGTTCTTCATCAAAGGCATCCCCAAAGCGTTTGGCCGCTTTTTTGATTTCTTTTTCTGCTTTTTGAAGTAGTTTTTCGGCATAATCTTCAAGAAGCACATCGGCTCTATATCTTTTTTTAGAATCTTTATTATCTATTAAGGGGTCATTGAATGCATCGATATGTCCTGAAGCTTTCCAAGTGGTAGGATGCATAAAAATAGCGCTGTCTATGCCAACGATATTTTCGTGAAGTTGCACCATAGCTTTCCACCAATACTCCCGAATATTCTTTTTGAGTTCCACACCGTTTTGTGCATAATCATATACAGCCGCTAAACCATCATATATTTCACTTGATTGCACAACGTAACCATACTCTTTTGCATGAGCCGTTACTTTTTTAAAATGATCATCTTGTTTTGCCATGCTGCAAATGTAAAAAAGCTTTTACTTTATTTTGATATCTATAGGGATAAAAAAAATGGAAATACGCAATGTATTTCCATTTTTAGTAAGTATTGTTACTTTGTTAAGGCACTATAAAAGTAATAGGCACGCTATAGTTTATTTTAACGGGACTACCATTTTGTCTTGCAGCAGTCATTTTGGGCAAACTTTTTACCACTCGTTCTGCTTCTTTTTTAAGGGCTTTAGAAGCCGTATTAGAAATTCCACTAGGAGTCCGTGCATTTACATTTATTACATTTCCATACTTATCTACATCAAAGCTAACCCAAATCCGCTTCTTTCCAGAATTAATATTAAAGTCATCAATAATATCTGTATTAAATTTTTTACCAACATGTGATTTCACTTTTTTAGTAAAGCAGGCTTTCTTTTCGGAGGCATTTCCTTTGCAACCCGGATAAGTAGGAGGTGTTTCTACCCGAACAAAATTAGTGTATTCCTCTGTTTTTTTCGCAGGAACAGGAGTAGTAACAACTTCTTTAGGCTTCTCTTTTTCTACAGCAGCAACATCTTCCGTTTTCTCAGGTTCTGAAATAGTTTCGTTAGGAGTTACCTCTGCTTCAGGAGTAACAACCTTCTCAGTTACCGGTCTTTGCGGTTGTGTTTGATTTCGAGTGTTTTCCTGTTTTTTAGGTTTTTCCTTTATCTGTTCTTTCTGTTTCGTTTCTTCCTTTTTGGTTTCTTCAGCTAAATCTGCTTGGGCTTGATCTTCGGCACTAATTGTAGCATTTTGGTCTAGAGAAGAAGGAGGCACTAATGGAGCAGATTCGTTAAAAACAATAGCACTACTCTCTTTTAAACTTTTTATTTGTTGTTCGTATTTAGTAATTCTAGTAAAATCTTCACCGGAAACATTTTTAATAGAATCTCTATACCTAATAATACGATCACGTTCTGCTCTGAGTTCGTCGGCCAAAAAATCATTATCTTCAATGGCAAGATTGTATTTTTCAATCATTTCATTAAGATCTTGTTCTACTTGTTTTTTGGCATTTAACAAATAAGCAATAGAGTTAGTGATTCGTTTTTGTTGATAATAAATATATGCACCTGCTCCAATAACAACAAGCAATAGTACGGCAACTAAAATCTTAGGAATGGAATAACCTTCATCTTCCTCTTCTATTTCGGGTTCATAAATATAGGACATAATATAGGGTTTTAGAGCAAATTAAATACACGGGTTCTACTCAAATCTCCGTAAAAGTATTAAATCTTGTTTAATAAACAAAAAATGAAACTTATTTTGCTAAAAATTATTTCAAACTCACTTTAGTCGTTCCTAATAATTTTTCTTCTATATATACCTTGATATAATAATCACCTTTTGTAATGCTGTTATTGGGCACGGTAGTTACAGCAATTACTTCAATATCTTGATTTTGGTAATCAACATCTGTCGTGTCGGTAAACAAGACATCTTGTCCTGTGCTATCCGTAAATGATTCTACACCTCCAATAACTTTTCCTGAAGCATTTTGAATCACAATGTGTGCTTTTTTTAGACCTGGTTCTGCAATGGCATTTTCTCTAATTTTAAAACTGGTTCTAAAAGCATCGGTACGTGAGGCTCTAGTAGTTTCTTTTAATTGCCCGTTGCTACGCTCTTTCATTGCAATAGCTTTAACAGTACTAATTTTCAAGGCCGCACCTTTAGACACTTTATCTGCTAAGTTATTGTTTTGAGCTGCCAAGCTATCGTTTTTATAAGCTTGTTGTTGAATGGTTTCCGCTTGTCTATCAATATTGGCATGAGCACTATCTACCTCTACAGATAAATTGAAATTAGCCAATTTTAGAGAGTCTGATAATTTTAGCAACTTATTATTGCTGGCTTCTAAAACAGCCAATTTATGCTTATAGCGTCTTATTATTTTGTAATTAAGTGTCTTTAGATCTTTAACCGAATCTCTAAAAGCAACAATGTTATTTTTAGCTTCCGTTAGTTCATCCTCCATAGTCGTATTGTCAGAAATAGCTTTTTCTAATTCAACTATTTTAGCATCTAGATCCGCTTGAATTTGCAGTTTTTCTTCTAATAATGCCTCTTCAGAATTTTTGTTTTTTTGATAATTTTGATAAGCAAAGAAAGCAAGAGCTGCTAACAAAATAGCTAAAATAATAATAGTGATTTTTGAACCGTTGTTTTGTTTTGTAGATTCCATAATAAGTTGGGGTTTATTGTGTTTTGATTAATTAAAACGCTAAAATACTAATTTTATTATTACAATTCTAGGTTATTTTATGATTTATTCCTTAGTTTTGGGATCTCAAAAATTGCTACTTTTGAAATTTTTACAATCAATACTAAACCTGTTTTATCCTAAACAATGTTTGCACTGCCATAGGCATTTATTGGCTGATGAAGTCTTGCTATGTAGTGCGTGTAGACATCATCTTCCCGAAACCGGTTTTTGTGAAAGGACCGATAACCCTGTTGAGACTATTTTCAAAGGAAGAGTACCCATTATTCAAGCCACTGCATTATTATTTTTTAGAAAAAAAGGAATAAGCCAAGAACTCATTCATCACTTAAAGTATAAAGGAAGACAGGATGTAGGTGTGTTCTTTGGTAAATGGATGGGAGCTGAGTTAAAACAGAGTAAACGATTCTCTTCTTTAGATGTGATTATTAAAGTACCTCTGCACCCCAAAAAGAAAAAATTGAGAGGCTATAACCAATTGACAAGCTTTGCAGAAGAACTCTCTAAAAACCTTTATTTGCCCGTGGTTGAAGGTATTTTGATTAAAGTAGGAACATCCACAAGTCAAACCAAGAAAGGCCGTTTTGGAAGATTTGAAAAAATAGATGAAAAATTTCATTGTAAAGATACCAAATCACTTAGAGGAAAACACATTCTTTTGGTAGATGATGTGATTACCACTGGAGCCACTTTGGAGGCCTGTACTAACGAATTATTAAAAATCCCCGAAGTGAGAATAAGTTTAGCCGCAATGGTAATTTCTGATGGACAATAGATCTTTTAATATTTAATTCACTTTTTTAGTGCTTACATATTAGATAAAAATTGTTTCTTTGCTTGTAGCAATTTTTAAAAACGATGTTCAAACCATTTTTTTTTCTTTTGGTAAGCCTTTTTGTGTATTCTTCTTGTGCCAGAGTAGGGCGTCCTACCGGAGGTGAAAGAGATCGCAAACCACCCATCACACTCAGTGCAACCCCCGATTTTAATACGGTAAACTTTCAATCAGATAAAATTAAAATTCAATTTGATGAGTATATTAAGTTTAAAGACCTGAACAAACAACTGATTGTTTCACCTCCCCTAAAATATCCCCTTGACATAACACCTCTTGGTACCGCAAGCAAATATATTTTGCTAAAAATAAAAGATACTCTCCAAAAAAAAACCACATACACCATTAATTTTGGGAATGCTATTGTAGATAATTCAGAAGGAAATATATTAAAACAATTTAAATATGTATTTTCTACGGGAACTTTTATTGACTCACTACAAGTTTCAGGTACTGTAAAAGATGCCTTTAAGAAAAAAGTTGAATCGACTATCTCCATTCTTCTTTATGCTATTGATAGTACTTATAGAGACTCTATTATCTATAAGAAAAAACCTAATTATATCACTAATATTCTTGATACTACAGCTTTTTCTATCACAAACATTAAAGAGGGAAAATACCTATTGATTGCCCTGCAAGATGCGAGTAGCAATATGCATTATGATCAAAAAGAAGATAAAATAGCTTTCTTAGATTCAGGTATCCGGTTACCCTCAGATTCCAGTTACAACTTACGCTTATTTAAAGAGAAACCGATATTTAAACTTAAAAAACCGGAAGAAATTAGCAAAAATCATAGTATAATAGGCTTTGAAGGAGATTTTTTAGAAACAAGTGTAGTAGCAGTTTCAGACAAAAAACAAACACCGGTTCCTTTTTTTAGTTACAGAGATCGGCTCACCGATAGTATTCATATATGGTATAAAGATGTAAAAACCGATACCTTAATTTTTAATTTAAAGACACAAGATTCGCTTCAATCCTTTTTTGTACGGCATCGTGCTAAGGAAGTAGATAGTTTGCAATTGGTCCGAAGTAGTAGGCAAACCCTTCCTTTACGGGACTCTTTATTTGTTTTATCTAATATTCCTATCGAAAAAATCGACAAGAAATACATTACATTCATTGATAAAGACTCTACATCAATACCTTTCCAGATAAGTAAAAGTCCTTTACAAGATAAATTCCAAATCGTTTTTAAGAAACAATACAGTACCAATTATTACTTGAATCTATATCCTAAAGCGGTCACCGATTTTTTAGGACATGTGAATGATACCCTTTCTATTTCTTTTAACACCAAAAAACCAGAGGACTACGGTGAAATTAATTTAAAACTAAAACGTCAAGAAAACACACCGGTTATTTTAGAATTATTTACTGATAAAGGAGTACTGGTTTCTAGAGATTACGTAGAACAGGATAAAACATTAAAATATACATTACTTACACCCTCCAAATATTACTTTAGAGCTATTCTTGATACCAACAGAAACAAAAAATGGGATTCTGGAAATTTCTTAAAAAGAAGGCAACCTGAAAAGGTAATCTATTATGCAAAAGAAATTGAAGTACGAGCAAATTGGGTTATTTCAGAAGAATTTATTGTTAAATAGCAGGTTATATAAAAAAAAACTATATTTTTGTGATTGAAATACAATCAAAATGCGATTTAAAATCTTATTACTTTCGGCCTTATTCAGTGTGAATTTTCATTCTTTTTCACAAAATAGTCTTCAACTTGAAAATAGTTTTGAAGCAGGAATTCATTTAGGAGTAGCCTCCTTCCAAACCGATTACGGTGAACGAGGAGACTTTAAAAGTGGTGTAACAGGGAATATCGGTTTTGCTATAGGTGCTGCCTTTTATATGAATTTTTTTAGCAGACAATATGAGTGGAATGCCAAGTCAGATTGGTTGGCCGACCATATTAAACTAAAAGGAGAATTTTCATATTTACGTGCTGATTTAGAACATTTTATTGAAGGAGACTCCCCTACAGCCATACAACTCCAAGCTATGCATGGTAGTAGTTCTGTTGTAAATTTAGGGGCTATTGTAGAATATCATTTTTTGAATTTAACGTCTTTTGGTTCTAGTTATGGAAATACATATTCACCCTTTGTGGGGCTTGGTGCTATGATGAATTTTAGCAAACCTACCTTTGAGTCTTCTTTGGGAGACTATCTGACAGATCCCAGTATATTACCCCTTAAATATCGTAGTAATGCAATATATACTGATCCGGAAACTGTCTTTTCGGTACTAATGGCTGTGGGAACAAGAATTAATGTGGGTAGAACTTCGGATATTGTTATAGACTCTAGATGGCAATATTTTACCAGTAATAAAATTGACGGTCTAGATCCTAAAGATGACGCCAATAAATATAATGATTGGATGTATTACCTAAGCATAGGGTATGTCTTTTATCTGAACTAGATTGGTGGCCTCTATCTTTATTTTTTAAGTGCCTGCTCTAAATCTTCCAATAAATCATTTGGGTCTTCTATACCTACACTTAAACGTATCAAAGAATCGGTAACACCTGTTTTTTCACGTTCTTCTTTGGGTATAGATGCGTGAGTCATTGTAGCCGGATGACCACAAAGGGATTCCACTCCTCCCAAGGATTCTGCTAGTGTAAAAAGCTTTAAATTTTCTACAATTTTAATAGCATCTCCCTTAGTATTTCCTCGAGTACTAAAGGAAACCATACCCCCAAAATCACGCATTTGTTTTTTTGCAATACTGTGGTTAGGATGTGATTCAAATCCCGGCCAGAAGACTTTGTCAACTTTAGGATGTTTGGCTAAAAAACGGGCAATAATAGCACCATTCTCACAATGCCTTTGCATACGTACATGTAAAGTTTTAAGACCGCGAAGCACCAAAAAACTGTCCATAGGGCCACAAACAGCCCCACTGGCATTTTGAATAAAGTACAACTGATCAGCCAAGGCTTTATCATTGACTACTAAAGCACCCATAACCACATCAGAATGGCCCCCAAGATATTTTGTGGCGGAATGCATTACAATATCTGCCCCAAGATTTAAGGGTTGCTGTAAATAAGGGGTCGCAAAAGTGTTATCCACAGCTACCCTTATCTGGTTTTTTTTGGCTATTTGAACTACTGCTTCTATATCGATGATATTAAGCATGGGGTTAGTGGGTGTTTCAACCCAAATTAATTTTGTGTTTGAATTGATAAGATGCTCTATATTTTCAATAACATTCAGTCCAGTAAAATGAAAAACAATACCAAATCTTTTAAAAATCTGAGTAAATAATCTGTAAGTCCCTCCATATAAATCATTTGTAGCAATAACCTCATCACCGGGTTTTAAAAGCTTAATTACCGCATCAATAGCGGCTAAACCGGAACCAAAGGCCAGTCCGTACGTGCCATTTTCTATACTGGAAAAAGCATTTTCTAAAGCTTGACGAGTAGGGTTTCCTGTACGAGAGTATTCAAAACCCTTGTGGTCTCCGGGACTTTTTTGTGCATACGTTGAGGTTTGATATATAGGAGGCATGACAGCACCGGTACTTGGATCATGGTGTTGATTCCCATGAATTACTTTTGTATTAAATCGCATTGTTAGCTATTATTGATGATTCAAGAAGCAAATGTAAGTAATCTAGTATTGCTTCCCAAATCTATACGAAACATCCTCTAATTATTGTATTTTTGCAATGCAAATCAAGATCACAACTATAGATGAATAAAATTTATTATCTAAAAACCTGCGACACCTGTCAACGTATTTTAAAACAGCTTCCATTACAAAATTTTGAATTACAAGACATTAAATCAAACCCCATTACCGTTATGCAATTAGACAGCATGCAACAGTTAGCCGGAAGTTACGAAGCCTTATTTAGCAGAAGAGCAAAAAAGTATCATCAGATGGGGTTAAAAAACCAATCCTTAACCGAACAAGATTACAGAAGATTATTACTGGATGAATATACATTTCTAAAACGACCGGTGGTGTTATTAGGAACTGAAATATTTGTAGGAAGCAGTAAAAAAAATGTTCAAAACTTGTTGGATGCTGTTCAAAAAACTAGGACAAAATGAAAACGTTTCTAAGAATACTACTGATTCTGTTAGGGATTAATTTTATAGTGGGGTTTTATCTGCAAAGCAAAGGTATTGCCATAGCGCCCAAAATCATTGGATTAGGAGTGTTAGTTTTTGCATTGGTGTTACTTCCCTCTTTCCTATACCACCGCTATCGTAATAAGAATATTAAAGACTATACTTTGGATAAAGAAAAGATTAATCAGATATTTGATAATCTACGAGATTTGTAATTATAGAAATTTACGTTCTATCAACAACATAAAGCGTTCTTCATATTCCGACTTGGCGGACCAATTGTATTCCGGTTTTACCATAGTAGTAATAAATTGCTCTGCTTGATCTTTACTATTAAACGAATTTAATTGTGAAAGCACACGATTAAAATCTGTTTGACTTCCATTAAAAAGATGCTTGACAAAAGCAATACGGTCATTTAAACCAATTTGAATCTGAGCTTGTGAAAGTTTGTCGTTTAGCGATTTTTTTGTAATTTCAATCTTCTCAGCTTTTTCAAATAAATCAGCAGCATAGTCGGCAGCGATGGCATCCTTAAATTCCTCTTCTAAATCCTGAGTCGGCATCGTAATTGTTTCTTCGGGTTCTTTAACTTTGGGGTCTTCAACTTGAGGTTCTTCGACTTTAATATCTTCATCACGTAGAGTTTGTTTTGCAGGAGTGGTATCTAGATCTAAAACTGTATCAGATTCAAATTGAGGTGCACTATCCATAATTTGTTTAATACGTTCTTGCACACTAAGCTCTTGTTCTTCCATTACAGGTTTATCAACAGTTGCAACCGGTTTAGGAGTACTCGTTTCTTTTGGGTTGTTTTCTACTAAACTATCTTGGTAGTGTAATACGATTGCTTTTTCATACAGTATTCTCGCTTTATCCAGTAATTCTTTACTGTTAGTCTGATCAGAAGTACTGCTAATTTGATGAGCCAGTTTACGAATTGATTGTTTAGAGATATTGTGCATAAGTTACCTTAATTAAATAAATTTACAAAGGATATTTTTTTACTTTTGTAAAGATAGTAAAATGGTATATATCTGATACCTGAAATTAAAAAAAGTATAACATGTTTCTTGAAAACACGGTAAATCAAAGTGAGCAATTCGGTTGGATTGAGGTAATTTGCGGCTCAATGTTTTCGGGTAAAACCGAAGAATTGATAAGGCGTTTAAAACGCGCTACTTTTGCCAAACAAAAAGTTGAAATTTTTAAACCGGCTGTTGATACCCGATATGACGAGGATAATGTGGTCTCACATGATGCTAATGAAATTAGGTCTACGGCCGTACCTTCGGCTGAGAATATTCGCTTGCTCACCAGCGATGTGGACGTAGTAGGTATTGATGAGGCACAGTTTTTTGACGATGAAATTGTCGCTGTTTGCAATGATTTAGCCAACCGGGGTATACGTGTTGTGGTTGCCGGTCTTGATATGGATTTTCAAGGCAATCCTTTTGGCCCTATGCCGGCATTAATGGCCACTGCAGAGTATGTAACCAAGGTACATGCCGTTTGTACACGAACCGGCAACTTAGCCCATTACAGTCATCGTACCTCAGCTAGTAAAGATTTGGTAGTATTGGGTGAAACAGATGTATACGAACCTTTGAGTAGAGCTGCTTATTATAAAGCGATGCAGCAAACTAATGAAAAAGAGCAAACAGAATAACGAAATATGGATGTGCTAAAAAACACCTATTTACAAATTAATCTAGATGCCTTAGTTGCCAATTATCATTTTTTTAAAAAACAAATCGGTAAAAGCACAAAGGTGATGGCTGTTGTTAAAGCCTTTGCTTATGGGCATGAAGCTGTTTCTATTGCGAAAAAACTTGAAAAAGAAGGCGTGGCCTATTTTGCCGTTGCCTTTACCTCAGAAGGTATTCATTTACGAAAGGCCGGTATAAAAACCCCTATATTAATCTTACACCCACAACCTTTAGAAGTGTTAGATTGTATTCAGTATAAGCTGGAGCCTACTATTTACAGTTTTAGAGTTTTACAATCTTTTAAAGAGCATACCCATCAAGCCTTACCGGTTCATCTAAAATTTAATACCGGATTAAACCGCTTAGGTTTCGCAAAGAAAGATATTGACGCAGTACAAAGCGGATTGTCTGAAAACCCACATCTACAACTAACTTCTATTTTTTCGCATTTAATTGCCAGTGAAGATCCGGCAGAAAAAGAACTTACCCAAGGACAGATTAAAGCGTATCAAAACATTATTACAGCGTTTAAAAAGACCTATAAAGAACCCTTTATACAACATCTGGCCAATACATCAGGCACCTTAAATTATCCGCAAGCCCGTTTTGATATGGTACGTATAGGCATTGGATTATATGGCTATGCCAATGCTCAAAAATGGACCAATCAATTGCAAAATGTAGGGAGTTTGTACACCGTAATTTCACAAATACATACTGTAACTAAAGGTGATTCCGTAGGCTATAATCGAGGGTTCATAGCCGCCAAAAAAACCGTAACAGCAACCTTACCCATAGGTCATGCCGACGGAATCCCTAGAACCTGGGGCAAAGGAAAGGGGTTTGTGATGATTAACAATCAGATCGCTCCTATAGTAGGCAATGTATGTATGGATATGATCATGGTAGATGTAAGCGAAATAGATTGTAAAGAAGGTGATCCTGTGATTCTTTTTGATACCCAAACTACAGTAGAAAAATTAGCATTGGCTACCCAAACGATTTCTTATGAGGTATTAACCGCTATTTCGCAACGTGTACCCCGAATGATTACGACTAACACCTAAGTGTAATACTGAAATTTTTGTTACATTTGTACGTATTAATAATTAAAACCCATTTAAAAATGTTAAAAGAATTTAAGAAATTTATTATGGGCGGCAACGTAATTGAGTTTGCTGTCGCAGTAATTATGGCCGGAGCCATAGGTTTGGTTGTAAAAGGTTTTGTAAGTATGATTGTCATGCCTTTTGTCAGCCACTTTACAGGAGGTGTTAGTTTTAAGGAATGGAAAATCGTTATGGACGATGCTGTTCTGGATGCCGCCGGAAAAGTGGTAACACCCGAAAACGCCATTATGTATGGCCAGTGGATCGATACGATTATCAATTTATTAATTGTTGGCTTCGTTATGTTTATGATTGTAAAAATCTATAACAAAATGAAGAAAAAAGAAGAAGAAAAACCGGAAGCTCCTGCAGGACCTTCTCAAGAAGAATTATTGACAGAAATTAGAGATCTATTAAAAAAATAATACCTATTTGTTTTTTTTTCAAAAGGCTATCCTGATTGGGATAGCCTTTTTTTTAATAAATTTAATAATGATTAGGTATCACACCCGTGCTAATCGCAAAACCACTTTAAGATATTGGAATAGCTTACTTGGTATAATCGAATTCTTTCCTTTTGGTATGTCCGATTAGTTTAGTATAATATATTTACTATCCAAAATCAACTTAAATTAATATAGACTTCGCTGTGCGAATACCCCTAAGACTTAGCACAGTTTTATAATAAAACAATGCTTATTTTTACTTTTTATTTAAAGCTAAATCTAAAATGAACACTCAAAGGGCTTTAAATATGACAACATATTTAAAATATGATAAATCGTTTTAAGGCGCAAAGTGAGGGCACTTCGCACAGCGGGTTTTTTCCCATTCTCATTAGGGCAACTTATAGTGGAATAGGGTCAGCTATGATTAAGTTTGATGGCCTATATTACATCTTAAATATAAAGATCCATAAAAAATAATACTTAATTATTATAATCATGAAGAATTCTAAGATAAAATTATTAATAGTAGTTGGAGTTACTATTTTATCGATTGTTGGTACACTTTCAAAAGATTTTATTGAAGCTAAACGAATAGTACGATACCTAGAACCTGAGTTCGACCTAAGCTTTGCTCACAGTTTCAGATAATTAGATTCTAAAATAAAATATAGCAGCCGTCTAAAAAGCAATTGTTAGACGGCTGCTATATTTTTAAAAATAACCCGGATTAAATCACACCTTGATCTAACATCGCATCAGCGACCTTTACAAAACCGGCAATATTTGCACCTTTTACATAATTTACATAGCCATCTGCTTCTGTGCCATATTTTACACAAGCGGCATGAATATTTTTCATTATTCCGTGTAATTTGCCATCTACTTCTTCTCTACTCCAATTGTAGCGTAAAGAGTTCTGACTCATTTCTAAACCGGAAGTAGCTACACCACCTGCATTTGAGGCTTTTCCGGGAGAAAATAGTAATTTACCCTTTTGGAAAATTTCAACAGCATCCTCAGTACAAGGCATATTAGCTCCTTCGCCAATCAAAATACATCCATTATCAACTAACTGTTGTGCATCTTGTGCGTTCAATTCATTCTGAGTAGCACAAGGTAAAGCGATATCTACCTTTTGTTCCCAAGGTTTTTTACCGGCATAAAAAGTAGCTTCGGGAAATTCTTCCG
>JANTFW010000017.1 GCA_024763245.1 Flavobacteriaceae bacterium
ACCATTTGCAATAACTAGTTATAACTACTTGATTTTTAGCAAAAATCTACTGCATTATTGACTTTCTGTGAGATAAATATTAGGTCGAACTCAGGTTTTTAAGAAAGAAAAAAGAAAATAGTTTAGAGAAAACCTTGTTCTTTCATCCAATCTTCGTTATACATTTTCCCAACATAACGAGTACCGTGGTCGTGAAATAATACTACAACAACATCATCCTTTTTAAAATGATGCTTTAATTGCAAGAGGCCTTTAATAGCAGATCCGGCTGAATTTCCCATAAACAAACCTTCTTCTTTGGCCAGTTTTTGGGTATAAATGGCCGCATCTTTATCTGTTACTTTTTCAAATCCATCGATGAGTGAAAAATCGACATTTCCCGGTAATATATCTTCTCCAATTCCTTCGGTAACATACGGATAAATTTCATTCTCATCAAATATACCTGTTTCGTGGTATTTTTTAAAAACAGACCCATATGTATCAATACCCCAAACTTTTATAGCCGGATTTTGTTCTTTTAAGTATTTAGCAATACCCGAAACGGTTCCACCGGTGCCCACACCCACCACAAAATGGGTAATTTTACCATCAGTCTGTTTCCATATCTCCGGACCAGTACTTTCGTAATGTGCCAAGGCGTTAGATGGATTATCGTATTGATTAACATACCAAGAATTGGGTGTTTCTTCGGCTAATCGTTTTGAAACTGAATAATAGGACCTGGGATCTTCCGGCTCTACAGCTGTAGGACAAACTACGACTTCAGCACCCATAGCTTTCAACACATCAACCTTTTCTTTAGATTGTTTGTCGGCAATAACAAAAATACACGAATAGCCTTTGATTATTGCAGCCAAAGCCAAGCCCATTCCTGTATTACCCGATGTCCCTTCGATAATAGTTCCGCCGGGTTGTAATTGCCCACTAGCCTCAGCATCCTCAATCATTTTTAAGGCCATTCTATCTTTGGCAGAGTGTCCCGGGTTAAAAGTCTCTAATTTAGCTAAAACCAAGGCATCTACTTCGGTTACAATCGTATTGAGTTTTACTAAAGGAGTGTTTCCTATGGTTTCTAATATATTATTTGCGTAATCCATTGATGTTTCATTCAAATTTGCAATATTACAAGTTTATTCAACAATAGGAAACAACCATCTCAATAAAAGTCCGTAAATTTGCGAAACATCTTATTTTGATGTACAATACGAAACAATACTTAAAAAACACTATATCATGAATACTACAATAAGAGAATTAGAACCTAAAGCCCTGTGGAATAATTTTGCAGATCTAAATGCTGTTCCTCGCGGGTCTAAAAAAGAAGAAAAAGTCATCCAATTTATGGTTGATTTTGGGAATAAACTAGGCTTAGAAACCCTTGTAGACCCCATTCAAAATGTGATTATCAAAAAACCGGCTACACCCGGAATGGAAAACCGCAAAACAGTAGTACTACAATCGCATTTAGATATGGTTTGGCAAAAGAATAACGATACGGATTTCGATTTTGAAACAGAAGGTATCAAAATGTATATTGATGGCGATTGGGTAACTGCGGATGGTACAACACTAGGTGCTGATAATGGACTGGGAGTTGCCGCTATTATGAGTATTTTGGCTTCGAATAACATTCCACATCCGCCAATTGAAGCTCTTTTCACTATTGACGAAGAAACTGGAATGACCGGAGCTCAAGGATTACAAGGCGGATATTTGGAGGGCGAAATTCTACTTAATTTAGACACAGAAGATGATGAAGAAATAGATATGGGTTGTGCTGGAGGAATAGATGTAACAGCCACCGGATCATATGTCGAGGAAAGCATTTTAGACAACACCATTACCATGCGTCTTACCGTAAAGGGGCTTAATGGAGGCCATTCCGGCATGGATATCCATAAAGGATTGGGTAATGCCAACAAAATTATGAATCGGGTATTATACGAAACTTTTGATTTTGATATCAACATTGCAAGTATTAATGGCGGTAGTTTGCGCAATGCCATACCTAGAGAAAGTAATGTGGTTTTAGTAGTTCCTAAAGCAAAAAAAGAAGCTTTTGAAAACAAAGTAGAAGAAATTTCCACAACGATTAAAAAAGAATTTGCCACTGTAGACGGAAATTTAGAAATACTTTTAGACACTTGTGATATTACCGCCACAAAAACCATGAATACTCATAGCCAAATTAACTTAATCAAAGCTATTTATGCTGCACACAACGGAGTTTATCGAATGAGCCCTGACATTGAAGGTCTTACTGAAACTTCTAACAACTTAGCGAAAGTAAGTGTTGCTGATGGACAGATTAAAATAGAATGCCTAACCCGTTCCGCTGTAGAATCCAGCAAAATGGATTTAGCACAAGCCTTACGTTCTTGTTTTGAATTAGCAAGTTATGAAGTGGAATTCGCCGGATCTTATCCCGGATGGCAACCCAATCCTAAATCACCTATTTTGGGAGTTTTAAGCACTATTTATTCGGATATGTTCGATAAAAAGCCTAATGTAGTTGCTTGTCACGCCGGATTAGAATGTGGTATTTTAGGCACTAACTATCCTGAAATGGATATGATTTCATTTGGTCCCACTATACAAGGTGCGCATTCTCCGGATGAACGGGCTAATATAAAATCTACACAAAAATTCTGGAAGTATCTCTTAGAAATATTAAAGAATATTCCTGCTAAAGCCTAAGAAAAAGACACATTCGGAGTTTTACTCTTAGTTTAAGAGTAAAACTCCGAATGTATACTCATAACTAATGAATAAGTTATACAAAAAAATATTTATTCAATTATTTTTTTATGTATGTTTGTCCTGTAACTATTTTATTCTATAAATGTATACGCTCCTGATTACATATGGATTGCTTTCCATATTAATTTCTTTTTTGTGTTCCATATTAGAAGCTTCCTTGCTAAGCGTTACTCATGCGTTTATCAACATCAAGAAACAGGAAGGATTTGGCTATGCCGACCAACTCGAAAAATTAAAAGAAGATATTGATCGGCCTCTCATTGCTATTTTAACTATTAACACCGTAGCTAATACTGCTGGAGCTCTCTTAGTAGGTGTAGAAGCTGAACACGTTTTTGGTTCCGGTAATAACTTTGTTTTTGCCATATCCTTTATTATGACATTTTTAATATTGTTAGTTTCCGAAATTATTCCTAAGACTATCGGTGCTACCTATTGGAAAGAATTGGCAAAATTTACCACTAAAACATTACATGTTTTTATTTTTATTTTAAAATACACGGGGCTTCTTTGGTTGCTCCTTTTTACCACACGTTTAATTGGGAAAGAGGAAGTGCACGGTAGTAGTGTATTTAGTAGAGAGGACTTTCATGTTATGGCTGAAATTGCTGAAGAGGAAGGTGTTTTTGAAGAACAGGAAAGTACTGTCATCAAAAATATAATTAACTTTAAAGACACTACCGTTAGTAAAATAATGACACCTCGATCGGTAATGCTCACGGCTAATGAAGAGCAAACAATTATTGATTTCTACAATGAAAATAAAGAGTTACGTTTTTCACGTATTCCCTTGTATAATGAAGATCCGGATAATATCACCTCATACTTTTTAAAAGATAAACTTTACGATGCAATTATTAAAGGACTTGGAGATAAAAAATTGAGATCCTTACAAAGAGAGATTATTACAACCTCAAGAGACACCTCTGTTGCCGAATTATTTGAACAATTAATTGAGAAAAAAGAACACATCGCTTTAGTTTACGATGAATATGGTTCTGTGAGTGGTATCGTTACTCAAGAAGATGCCATTGAAACCTTATTAGGACTAGAAATTATGGATGAAAGTGATCGGCATGAAGATATGCAACAATTGGCCAAAGAACAACACAAAGAAAGAGAGGATGAACACAGTGGAGATGATTAACTTTATCGTTGTTAACTAATTACTAATCTTTATTTTTTATTTTTGCCAACCCGTAAAAAATTGTACTTTTACCACACTGAATACAATTTTATTTATGGGGAAAATTATTGCAATAGCTAATCAAAAAGGTGGAGTAGGAAAAACAACCACAACGGTTAATCTTGCCGCATCATTAGGGGTATTAGAGAAAAAAGTTTTACTAATTGACGCCGATCCACAAGCCAATGCTTCCTCCGGATTGGGTATAGATGTAGAAAGTGTTGAAAATGGCACTTACCAATTATTAGAACACATCTCTACGGCCGAGGATGCCATTGTCAGTACATCTTCGCCCAATTTAGATCTTATACCGGCACATATTGATTTAGTAGCTATCGAAATAGAGTTGGTCGATAAAGATAATCGCGAATCGATGTTACGTGAAATCATTGCTCCCATTAAAGATCAGTATGATTATATTTTAATTGATTGTGCTCCATCGCTTGGTCTACTAACACTCAATGCTTTAGTTGCCGCTGATTCTGTTCTCATACCCATTCAATGTGAGTATTTTGCTTTAGAAGGGCTAGGGAAATTACTGAATACTATAAAAAGTGTGCAACAATTACACAACTCCGATTTGGATATTGAAGGACTATTACTAACTATGTACGATTCCAGATTACGACTTTCCAATCAAGTAGTTGAAGAAGTACGTAAACATTTTAAAGGAATGGTTTTTAAAACAATAATAAGACGTAATATTAAACTAGGCGAAGCTCCAAGTTATGGTGAGAGTATCATTTCTTATGATGCCACAAGCCGCGGAGCCAAAAATTATATTAGTTTAGCAAATGAAATATTGAAAAACAATGGCTAAATCATCAAAAAAACAAGCATTAGGAAGAGGTTTATCTGCCTTACTTCAAGATTCTACTACCGATATATCCTCTGCCAGTGATAAAAATGCCAACAAAATAGTAGGAAGTATCATTGAAATAAAGATAGAGTCTATCAAGGCAAATCCTTTTCAACCCCGAACCTATTTTAATGAAGAAGCACTACAAGAGTTAGCAACTTCCATAAAAGAATTGGGAATTATTCAGCCTATTACCGTTAGAAAATTATCCGGAAACAATTTTCAGTTAGTATCCGGTGAACGACGTTTTCGAGCCTCTAAATCTATTGGCCTTAAGACTATTCCAGCCTATGTTAGAATAGCTAACGATCAGGAAATGCTAGAGATGGCTTTGGTCGAAAATATACAACGTAAAGATTTAGATCCTATTGAAGTAGCGCTATCTTATCAACGTTTAATAGACGAAATAAAACTTACACAAGATAAGTTAAGCCAACGTGTCGGTAAAAAAAGATCGACCGTTACCAATTATTTGCGCTTACTAAAATTAGACCCAATCATACAAACCGGTATGCGCGACGGATTTATCTCTATGGGACATGGCCGTGCCCTAATCAATATTGAAGATTCCGATACGCAGATTAGCATTTATAAAAAAATTCTAGATCATAAATTGTCGGTCAGGCAGACTGAACAATTAGTGCAACAAAATCGTAAGCCTTCCTCTCGTAAAACTAATAAAGTTTTGGCGCCCGATTTTGTCAAAGAAAGTATCGATTCATTTAGTGATTTTTTTGGAAACAAAGTAAGTATAAGAGTTAGCGGTAAGAATAAAGGAAGTATTCAAATCCCCTTTAGTTCTAAAGAGGATTTTATTCGAATTAAAAAGTTATTAGAAAAATAACCGACATCTTTTTGAAGTATTTAATCTGTATAGTATTTAGTATTGGGATTCAAATAGCTGTATTTGCCCAAGATAAAGGCGCCCTTAGTGTCAAAGATAGTACGGCTACAAATGAAATATATCTCGCTGCCTTACAACCCTCTAAAGCAGCTTTTTACAGTGCCATCTTACCGGGATTAGGACAGGCCTACAATAAAAAGTACTGGAAAATTCCTCTTGTTTATGGCTCTTTTGCAGCAACTACCTACTATTTTATCTATAACAACGATAAATATCAAGAATATAGAAGCATCTTTAAAGAAAAGAAAATAGATGAAAACTCTCATCCGGAGTATTCTTTGGAGGTATTACAACGCGCACAAAAATATCATAAAAAAAACAGAGATTTATCAATGCTGGTTACGCTGGGTGTTTATGTACTTCAAATTGTAGAAGCTAGTGTAGATGCTCATTTACAATATCATAACACAGACAATACGCTCAGTATTGCCCCCATACTGTTCAGAGATCCTATTAATGGGAAAACTGTCTTATCTGCCGGATTAACCTATAATTTTTAGCCCATGAATATTGCACTATTTGGATATGGGAAAATGGGAAAAGCTATTGAAAGAATCGCTTTGGAAAGAGGTCACAAAATTATAGCAAAGATAGACCAATCATCAGACCATACCAATTTTGATCTAATCGATGTAGCTATAGATTTTAGCACCCCTGATGCTGCCTACAGCAATATAAAACAGGCAATTGACCATACAACCCCTATTATTAGCGGTACCACAGGATGGCTTAAAAAATACGATGAAATAGTAAGCTATTGCCAACAGAAAAACGGTAGTTTTTTATACGCTTCAAATTTTAGTTTGGGTGTAAATTTGTTCTTCTCTTTAAATAAATATTTAGCATCACTAATACAAGGTTTTGGTTATGACACTACAATTATTGAAACCCATCATACCCAAAAATTAGATGCACCAAGCGGCACGGCCATAAGCTTGGCAGAACAAATACTTCCTTTTACGGACAAGAAGCAATGGGGATTACAAACAAATAATCCTGATGAATTACCTATTATTTCCAAGAGAATTGATAAAGTTACCGGTACCCATCAAATCATTTATAGCTCCGCTATTGATGAAATAGAAATTATACACACCGCAAAAAACAGAAAAGGTTTTGCACTTGGTGCCGTGTTAGCCGCCGAATATATTGTGAACAAAAAAGGAATCTTTACTATGAATGATGTATTAGGGATTGAAAGCTAAAATGTTAAATATTATAAAAAACACGGCTTATACAGTAACAAGTAAAGCCTTTAGA
Organism: Flavobacteriaceae bacterium; assembly: GCA_024763245.1. Lineage (GTDB taxonomy): Bacteria > Bacteroidota > Bacteroidia > Flavobacteriales > Flavobacteriaceae > DQTL01. Next base: position 6,973 of record JANTFW010000017.1, read on the forward strand.
AACTAATAGTAATAGATAAAGATCTATTTTAAACAACACATAAAGTTATGACAAACTGGATACTATTTTTTTTAATTGTACAAGTAATTCACTTTTTAGGAACTTGGAAACTCTATCAAAAAGCAGGACATAAAGCCTGGGAAGCCCTAATTCCTATTTATAATGCCTATGTTTTAACCCAGATAATGAAACGCCCTTGGTGGTGGGTATTACTGCTTTTTGTTCCTATTGTAAACCTCTTGATGTTTCCCTCTTTTTGGGTGGAAACCGTGCGTAGTTTTGGAAAAGAAAAAACTTCGGAATTATTTTTAGCTGTTATTAGTCTTGGTTTCTATATTGCTTATCTGAATTATTTTGAAGACGTACAATACCAACCGGAACGCCAATTACGACCTCATACCGTAGCAGGTGAATGGACGACCTCTATCGTTTTTGCCATTATTGCCGCCACTATTGTTCACACCTATTTTATGCGCCCTTATACGATTCCTACATCTTCTTTAGAAAAATCCTTACTCATTGGTGATTATTTATTTGTGAGCAAATTCCATTATGGCGCTCGTACGCCAAAAACCGGATTAGCCCTACCTATGGTTCACGATACCATGCCTATTCCATTTACCGGTAAAAAATTTAGATCGTATATTAAAGGATTTGATTTACCCAATTTTAGATTCCCCGGTTTTCAAAAAATTAAACGCAATGATATTGTTGTCTTTAACTGGCCTTTAGATACCGTATATCAATTTAGAGATCCCTACAAACGTCCTGCAGTACATAAACCTATTGATAAAAAATCTAATTATGTAAAACGATGTGTCGGTATTCCCGGAGATTCACTATCGGTTAAAGATGGTTACGTTTATATTAATGGAAGACAAACGGTATTGCCGGATAGAGCTAAAACTCAATTTTCTTATAAAATAGACCTAGACCTAAAAAAAGTTAACATTAATCGCCTTTTGGATAAACTTCATATTACAGAAGCTTGGCAATTAAGTAATAATGAGCTAGTTATGAATTTAACACAAAAAGCTGCTGACTATCTAAAAAAAGTAAAAAATATTAAAAGTGTTGTCCGAACTATTGATAGCGCCGGAACTTATAAAAAAGAGATTTTTCCTCACGATCCGCAATACAAGTGGAGCAAAGATTTTTTTGGACCTATTTATATACCAAAAAAAGGAGCCACTGTGGCACTTACTAAAAAATCATTGCCACTATACCGTCGTATTATTGAAGAGTATGAGCACAATACCCTAAAATTTGAAGGAGACAAAATATACATCAATGGAAAAGAAGCGACTACATATACCTTTAAACAGGATTATTATTGGATGATGGGAGACAATCGTCACAACTCAGAAGATGCTCGTTTTTGGGGATATGTGCCTTTTGACCATATCGTCGGAAAACCGGTTTTCATTTGGTTTAGTTTAGATCCTAACACCTCTAAACCTTTCTTTAAAAGAATCCGGAAAGAACGATTATTTACCACGGTAAATGGTAGTGGTAAACCGGTCTCCTATTTACCTCATTTTATTGTAATTGTCGTTCTACTTTGGGGTTATTCTTACATTAGAAAACGTAAAAAACAAGTAGAGGAAAAATAAAAAAGCAGAAAATATGGTCTTTCAACCCACCTATTTCTCACCGATAGTTCAATTTCGACAATTTATTAATGATTCAGATCCCGTTTTTGAAGTGTATGACAATTACCAAAAACAAACCTATCGTACGCGTTGTACCATTTATGGAGCCAATGGTAAATTATCCCTAAATATTCCTATAAAACACACGGATGGAATGCATCAACTAACTAGAGACACAAAAATTGAAAACGCATTTCCTTGGCAGAAGAATCATTTTAAATCCTTAGAAAATGCGTATAGATCATCACCCTATTTCGAATTTTATGAAGATGATCTAAGACCTTTATACGAAACTCCTGTTACCTATTTGCTTGACTTTCTTTTTAAAACACAAGATTTAAGTCTAGAAATGCTACAAATGGTGGTGAATTATGGTAAAACAACAGCCTATAAAAAATCATATCCGAGTACCACTGATTATAGGTTCTTAGCCAATGCAAAATTAAAAAATAATTTACCTGATCTAAGATATACTCAAGTTTTTCAAGACAAACATGGCTTTATCCCGAATCTAAGCATCTTAGATTTAATCTTTAACGAGGGTCCTAATGCCATAAGCCTTTTGCAATAAATTTTTATTTTTCATCAGATTACTGTAACTTTACACTAAACTTTGATTAAAGTGGATAGTTTTCAAAAGTATATCAACACTTTTTCGCCCATTTCCAAAAGTTCTTGGCAGGAATTTAAAACTATTTTACATACTAAGAGTGTACCTGCAGGTACGGTTCTCTGCAAATACAACAGCCATCCTGTTAATGTTTATTATTCTAAAAGTGGCTATGGTCGAGCATTTTCTTTAGATAAAGAAGGAAACGAATTTAATATTATAATTTATCCACCACATAGATTTATGGCCTCTATGTCTGCATTAAGTCAAAATTTTAGGGCAAACTTAGAAGTACAATGCTTAACCGACTGTGATATTATTTATTTTAAGTATAAGGAACTTATTAAACTGGTTGAAAAGAATGATGAATTTTGTAAATTTTACAGAAAAGCCTTGGAGTATTATCTCCTAAAACTTGAACGAAGTAATATCAGGTATGTGACTTCCAATGCAACAGAACGCTATCTACTTTTAAAAGCTGAAGCGCCTAATATTGAAAAGCATATCGCCCAATATCATATAGCCTCACACTTGGGAATTACCCCGATTCAGTTAAGTAGAATACGAAAAAAAGTACTTCAAACGAAAAAAAAATAATTTCTTAACTTATGTTAAGAATCTTTCTACAATCATAGCTTACCTTAGCCTCAACAATAAGGGGTGAGTTTGTCTTTTTTTACCTCCAGTTTTGATTCCCCTTTTTTTATAAATAGCAAACTCATCTTTTACAAGACCTACGGACTTATCGTAGGTCTTTTTTTGTAAAATAATATGGATTGCAAAAAACCTGTTCCATAACCAATAAATTGGGTAAAAGTAGTCAAGACACTCCATAAACCAATCTTTAGATTCTTACTTTTAATAGACGAGTCAATAAATATCGTAAGTAAATATCCTAACAATAAAAGTATAGGGATGTATATTTTTAGAAAAAAGGTAACTATGGCAATTAGCAATCCAATCGTAAAAAAAGTAGGAAACCAATAGGTTATTTTTGCAGTATCTGGATATTGTTTAGTCAGTATGGGGCGTTCTTTACCAAAATTGTAAGTCTGCCTAAAAAACTGTTTAAAACTACTTCTACGTTTATGATAAACAAAGGCTTCGGGTATTAACTGTATGGAAAAATTTAGCTTCTCTAATCTAAAACTCAAATCAATGTCTTCCCCAATCCTTCGACTCGAAAAACCACCACTATCGATAAAGGCTTTTTTCGATAAACCCATATTAAAACTTCTTGGTTGAAAACGTTTCTTCTTTTTACCACCACGTAATCCTCCGGTAGTCAAAAAAGAGGTCATAGCATAATTAATGGCTTTTTGCCAATCTGAAAAGCTATCATGCGCAGCATCGGGTCCTCCAAAAACATCCGTATAAGCTTCTTGCAGTCTTTTATCGACTCTTGATAAATAGGTAGGTGGTAAAAGCACATCGGAGTCTAAAATAATAAAATAATTCCCCGAGGCATTTTTCATCCCAAAATTTCTACTCAATCCGGCTCCCGTATTCGGTTTTGATAGGTATTTTATCGTTAATTCATCCCTGTACCTAGCAACAACATCAGCACAAGTCTGCGATGAACCATCTTCTATAATTACGATCTCAAACCAATCGGAATACGTCTGTAAACATAGACTCTGTAATAATTCATCTATTTCATCGGGGCGGTTAAATACCGGTATAATTATAGAAAATGTAAGTATCAATACGGTTTATTTATTGCACAAAGCTACATAATCTTTAGACAACCTCATAAAAAAAAGGGCTCTACCCGAGCCCTTTTTACAATATCAAATAGCGACTACTACTGTTTTACAAACGAATAAGTACCCACCTGATTTCTAACTTGTACTTTAACAATATAACTACCCGTTGGCAATGTTCCTAAATGTAGCGCTTTATCGGTTGAATTTATAGCATCAGCCCAAACTTCTTGGCCTAGCATATTGTAGATATACACACTATCAATACGATCATTTGCTTTAATTGTCAGCACATCATCCGTTGGGTTAGGATACATCATAAAACCTTGGATATTATTATTAGCAATACCTAAAACCGCATTAGTAGAAGTGATATTCAGATCAAATGGACCTTCATCATAATCCGTAATATCACTAAAATTTCCAATATTTATAAAATAGGTTGTACCAGCAAGTGCTGTAAATGTTAGCGTTTCACTGTCACCTGATATACCTGAATCAGCTCTATCCACACAATCAAAATTTCCACAACTACCTGAATAAACCGCTAGTTCGGCATCCCAACCTGTGGGGTCAACAGTAACCGTAATATCGCCTCCGGTAGCTACGGTAAAGCTATACCATACGCCATCATTCATTCCATTAGTTCCACAAATATCATCAATAAAACCGTCATTATTCGTATCGTAAGTTGCATCTTGACTTACTGTATAAGGTAAATCCACTACTTGAACGGCACCATCACAAGCATCATTTGCCATAACCGTCACGGTTAAGGTTGCGGAATCATTATTCCAAAAACCACCGGTTCCACCGTAAGTATACATACCATTATTTATTTTGAATCTACTGGCAACATAATAATTTCCCGGGGCTAATTCGGGGCCAATATCTGCCAAATACTCATCATTATTTCCATCATCTAGGTTATAAATAGCAGGCACCCAATTCGTCCAAGTTTCCGGATCTGTATCCGTTGTACTATATCCAATCCAAGCAGATATGCCGGCTCCTTGTCCCTCCTGATTTGTAAGACCAGGTTCATAAATTTGAGCATAGAATGCATAAGACGTTCCTACTTCACTGGTTCCATTGGGTGGCCATTGTAAGTTATTCCAGTCAGCCGCCTCATCGGAATAGGTAGTAAACGTAACAGGACCCGTCCAAATACTATCACCATTACCATCACAATCTGTACGAATGTAAACATCATAATCGGTATCCGGATTTAATCCGGTATCGGTAGTAGGATTACTAGTCGTTGTAATTCCATAATCGGTTAGATCGGGAGTCGGATCACCCGCAGGTCTTACATCATAATACCAATTAGATGCCCCTGCGTTATCCGTCCAACTAAAAGTAACTTCTGTTGTAGTATAACTCTCAATAGTCAAATCACTAGGAGCCGGACAAGATTCATAATAAGCACAAAGGTCAAAGGTTCCATCCTGATCATTACCATAATCCCATACTCTTAAGTAGTAATTATTTCCAGGTGTTAAGCCTGTTAATTCCCAAGGCCATCCAGAGTTATACTCTGTACAAGCTTCCTCTATTAATGCTCCCGGATTACCGGAGTAATAAGCTCCTGCAACAGAAGTCATTCCATTTATATTTTCTACATTTAAGGTTACCGTATCAAACGGTGCGGTAAATACATACCATAAATCACCTCGATTTGTTGGCGTACCATAAGACCCACAAGAAGGTGCTGTTACTCCTGAATCTATAGTTCCTGCATTGGAAATACCTGTTATAGCCGACGGGCCACAAGAAGTTCCGATATCAAAATATAAAGGAAATGCGCCATCGGGTCTGTCGTTTTCAAGTGTAGTTCTAAAATCTAAAGAACTCCAGTCACTATAAGTACCGCCACCACAGTTAGCTCTAACCATAAACGTATAATCGGTAGTAGGATTTAAACCGGTAACACCGGTAAAACTATTTGATGTAGATCCGGAAGCAATAACTGTGGCTTGTCCTGTTTCTACCACTTGCCATTCAGAGGTAGCACTGGACGAAATAGACCAATTAAAATTAGCGCTATTATAGCCAACATAATCTGCTGAAATATTTTGTGGTGCCATACAAGGCACTTCCTCAAAACATAATTCTGTTGCACCAACTTGCTCGGTAGACCAAAAAAGAGCATGATAGGTACCCGGATCTATATCGGCAATATTCGTTTCAGCCGAAAGTGCTGGATCACAATCAATTTCTGTCGCAGACGTACAGTCTAAATTAACACTTAGACCAACTATGGTTCCGGCAGCAGCATCGTTATTTATTCGTAACGAAAGTGGATTTACAACCTCAATATCAAACCAATAACCATAAACATCAGCTCCATCACTACAAGAAACAACGCCTTGATTTTGTGCTAAAGCAAAGTCTAAGAAAAAGGTAACTGCACCTGAATCCGCACAATCTGTATTAATAACTGCATTGATGGGCAACGAACAAATATCACCCGGTAGCGGTTGATGCCAACTAACTGCGGAAGTCCAAGGGCTATAATCTACACCGGGATTACACACCGAGCGCATATAAATCTCGTAATCTACACCTGGTGTTAATGAAGTTAAAATACCCGGACTTGAATTAAATGTTCCGGTTGGAACTCCTGTTGGAGAATCACCAGCGGTTACATTTACCAATTCATACTCCCAATTGTACGGGGGTGGGTCGTTATCGTCAGACCAGGTTACGTTTGCATCTGTTCCTAAAGGACTTACTGCAATATCATAAGGAGATAAACAAGCAGCAGGATCTATTAAAACAATATTCGCAATATAATCTCTAGTATAACTTGCTGTTGGTGGAGCAGCAGGATCGGGATTTGTACTATCATTTCTGTAAATCAACCCACGAGTTTCTCCACTAATAGCTGTACAATAAAAATCATCTGAGCTCTCATCATAACCCGAATTATTCTCATCTACTGCTATAACCAAATTATCAGTGCCATTATACGCAAAAGGAGTGTCTAAAATAACAGCTACAACTCCTGCATTTGCCGTAATAGTTCCGGAATAAACCTGTGTCAAGGTAGTCACATCTATCCAATCTGTATTGGAATTAAATTGAGCTTTACTGGTATGCCCCATATAAATAACCCAATCATTAGAATTAGGAAGGGTACTAGATGGGGTTAGCGAATACTGTATTTCAGCAATATTCATAGCCCCTCCAATCTCCGCTTGGGTATAAATAACCTGAGAATAGCTGTAACCGTAAAATGGTTCAATGGGCAAACCTTGTCCTGTAACAGCACCATTTCCAATAACAACCTGTGAAAAGCCTAACCAACTTGTCATCATAAGTGATAAAGACAAAATTAAAAAAGTAAATTTCTTCATAATACGTGTAGTTTTAATTAATCCTCCAAATTACACGGTAATTATGTAAAAAAAAATGATAAATATCAGTTAGTTCAAAACTGCTCCTGAAGGGATCTCTTTTATTTCCTCCAGACTAAACCAACGTGCAGGCAAAGTACCTTTTAGCGTAATACGATCTCCTTGCACATTAAGCCAACTCCCCTCTCTAAGCCCTATAACCGGAAGAGAATTAAAAAAGTGATATTCTTTAATACGAGTCTCACGGGTTTCTCCCATATGGGTAGATTCAGGATCCGGATCTAAATAATGGGGATTGATATTAAACGGAATAAGCCCTAATGCATCAAAAGTGGGCGGATAAACAATCGGCATATCATTGGTCGTTCGTATGGTAGGACCGGCAATATTACTTCCGGCACTGGTTCCAAAATAAGGAATTCCTTGTAAAACTGCTTCTTTTAAAACCGGAATTAATTGAAATTGATACAGTGTGTTGAGTAAAACAAAAGAATTACCTCCGCCGGTAAAAATACCTTGGGCTTTTTTTATTGCCTTTACAGGATCATCAAACTCATGTAAGCCCCTAACAGCAATCCCTATTTCTGCAAAAGCTTTTTTTGCGATTTTTGTATAGGCTTCGTGGGTTAAACCACTAGGTCTGGCAAAAGGTATAAAAAGTATTTCACTAACACCGGAAAAGAACTCTTGTAATTCCGGTAAAATATAAGTCAAATAAGGTTTGCCGTGTACGGTGGAAGTACTGGCTAATAATAATCGCTGCATCTACATAAGTTGGTTATAAATCTCTTCGTACAAAGGTACAATTTTCTCAATACTAAATTGTCTGGCTTGTTTTTTTGCCTGTTCCTTAAAAAGCGGCAACTTCAAGGAATCCCTTACTAATCCTATAGCAGCTTCTGCCATGGCATCAACATCACCTATTGGATAATTATACCCTGAATACCCGTGTTTATTTACGGTAGGTAAACCACCAACATTAGTAGAAATAACGGGCGTTTTAGCCGCCATTGCTTCTAAAGCAGCCAGACCAAAACTTTCTTTTTCTGAGGGTAACAGAAATAAATCTGAATAACATAATATTTTAGCAACCTCCGAGGTGTTACCCATAAAGTGTACTTTGTGAAAAATACCCAACTCTTTCGTCATATATTCAATTTTGGGACGTTCCGGTCCATCGCCCATCAATATCAGTTTTGCATTAACTTCTTTTAGTATCCTATTAAATATCTCAATAACATCGGTCACTCTTTTTACCGGTCTAAAATTACTAATATGCGAAATGACAAACTCACCCTCACGGGCTATTTGTTCTTCCTTACAACCGGGCTCCTTTCGATCTGGATAGTTCTTAAAATCTATAAAGTTAGGGACAACACTTATTTCGTTATCAATCTCAAACAAAGCAAGGGTTTCCTCTTTTAGACTTTGTGAGACTGTTGTAACCACATCCGATTGGTTAATACTAAATGTAACCGCAGTTTTATAAGACGGGTGGTTACCTACTAGGGTAATATCCGTTCCATGTAATGTAGTAACTATTTTTATAGGTATACCTTTCTCGGCTAACATCTGTTTTGCCATATATGCAGCATATGCATGAGGAATGGCATAGTGTACATGAAGTATATCAATATTATGAGCTAAAACTACGGCAACCATTTTAGTGGATAAGGCTAGCTCATAGGGTTGGTATTCAAAAAGAGGATATTCTTCTACATTAACTTTATGGTAGTGTAAAGCATTAGAAGTCGTATCTAATCGAGCGGGTTGATTATAGGTGATAAAGTGTATTTGATGTCCCCTATTGGCAAGAGCAATACCCAATTCTGTAGCCACAACGCCACTGCCACCAAAGGTGGGATAACATACAATACCTATATTCATAATTAGTAGTTAGCGGAAACTAGTAGGTAAAATCTCCTAAAGTTTCCGGATTTTGTGCCAATGCTTGCTCCAATTGAGCATCTGTTGGTGGTTTACCATGCCATTTATAGGTTCCCATCATAAAATCAACACCATGACCCATCTCCGTATGCAACAACACGCATACCGGCTTTCCATTTCCTGTTCTCGTTTTGGCTTCTTTTAGTCCCTTCAATACCGAAGCTATATCATTTCCTCTTAAGACTTCTACCACATCCCAACCAAAAGCAAGAAACTTTGCTTTTAAATCCCCTAAGGAAACCACATCATCTGTATAGCCATCAATTTGAGCTTTATTATAATCTACCGTAGCAATAATATTATCTATTTTTTTGGAAGCAGCATACATAATAGCTTCCCAGTTTTGTCCTTCTTGTAACTCGCCATCTCCTTGCAGGGAATACACCAAATGATCGTCACCATCTATTTTTTTGGCTTGTGCAGTACCAAGCGCCACACTAAGACCCTGACCTAAAGATCCGGAAGCTACCCGAATACCGGGCAAACCGTCATGAGATGAAGGGTGACCTTGTAATCGAGAACCTAAAATTCTAAAACTAGCCAATTCATCAACAGGGAAAAAACCGCTATGCGCTAAAACACTATAATAAGCCGGCGTAATATGCCCATTGGATAAAAAGAACATATCTTCTCCTTTTCCTTCCATCGTAAAGGGTAGTTTATAGTCCATAACCTCCTGAAAAAGAACCGTTAAAAATTCATTTGAGCTTAATGATCCGCCCGGGTGTCCGGATTGTACGTGATGTACCATACGGACAATATCACGTCGTACTTGTTGTGCAAAATCTTGTAGTTGTTGTATTGTTGGCATAGTTGAAATTTTAAAAAACAAAAGTAGGCTTTTTCTAATTAAGATTTATGGGTTCAGAATTAAGAATTAGAGAATAATTTAGCAACTTCAAGATTCACATATTCTAAAAACTGTACATCACTATCATTAAAGGCATCTATTGTATTTGAATCAATATCTATTTGTCCGATATTCTTCCCATCGACAAATATAGGTACCACAAGTTCCGATTTTACAGTAGTACTACAAGCAATATAATTGTCTTGAGCCGCTACGTCTGGAACGATAAAATTCTGATTAGAAACTGCTACTTGTCCACAAATTCCCTCTCCAAAAGGAATTTTTACATGATCAGTTTTAGCACCTACATAGGCACTTAAATGTAAGGTTTTCGTTTTATGATTAGCAAAATAAAAACCCACCCAATCGTAATAAGGAACACAATCATATAATAACTGACATAGTGCTTGGAGTTTTTCATCACGATTACGTGTCTTTATAATGATATTGGCTGTAATTTCCTTTTGTAAACTATCAAAATCCATTTATAAACTTTTTAAAATTCGTTTAACTAAGCTCGGACCCTCATAAATAAAACCGGTAAAGATTTGAATTAAGTCGGCTCCGGCTTCTAATTTTTCAATAGCATCTTTGGGGCTATGAATACCTCCTACGCCAATAATGGGGAAGGCTTTATTTGATTGATCTGCAAGAAATCGAATGACTTCCGTACTTCTTTTAGCTAATGGTTTACCACTTAATCCACCATTACCAATTTTTGTAAGTTTTTCTTTTGATTCTTCTAATCCTTCTCGTTCGATAGTCGTATTTGTCGCAATCACCCCATCAATTTGAGTACTTTTTACAATGTCGATAATATCCAACAATTGAGCATCGGTCAAATCCGGAGCTATTTTTAATAATATGGGTTTTCTAATAGTCTTTTGACTGTTCTTTTCTTGCAATGAATTGAGAATATGTGTCAAGGGTTTTTTGTCTTGTAAAGCCCTCAAATTAGGTGTGTTGGGCGAACTAACATTCACTACAAAATAATCGACGACCTCAAATAAAGCCTCAAAAGTGATTCGATAATCATCTACTGCTTTTTCATTGGGTGTTACTTTATTTTTACCAATATTTCCTCCAATAATGATATCGGATTTTCTTTTTTTTAATCTTTTAACAGCGGCAATAACCCCTTTGTTATTAAAACCCATTCTATTGATAATCGCCTTATCTTTTTGTAAGCGAAATAAGCGTTTTTTAGGATTTCCGGGTTGGGAAACCGGAGTCAGCGTTCCTATTTCAATAAAACCAAAACCAAAGTTTGACAAACTATTTATTGCCACTGCATTTTTATCAAAACCGGCGGCTAAACCTATTGGATTAGGAAATTTTATTCCAAACAATTCCCGTTCTAAACGGGCATCTGTATAACAAAATAGTTTGCGTTGAATCTTGACAACTCCCGGTATACTTTGAAAAAAATTCAACACACCAAAAGCAAAGTGGTGAACTGCTTCCGGATCAAACAAAAACAATAAAGGTCTTATGACTCTTTTATACATTTGTATTTGGTACAACTTATTTGCGTTTTAAATGAGCTTTGTACTGCTTCATAAACTTAGTTAGTTTTGGGTTGATAACCACATTACAATATCCATTGGTCGGATTATTTTCATAATAATTCTGATGGTAATTTTCCGCTTTATAATAATTGGATATCGGGCTTACTTCTGTAACAATAGGACTATCAAACACCTGCGCTTCGGTAAGATCTGCAATTATCTTTTCCGCTTTTTCTTTTTGTTCCGCTGTATGATAAAAAACGACCGAGCGATATTGCGTTCCTCTATCTGCTCCTTGTTTATTTAAAGTCGTTGGATTATGGGTGTTAAAAAACACCTCTAACAGCAATTCATAAGCAACCTTAGACGGGTCGTATTTTATTTGTATTACTTCTGCGTGTCCTGTTGTCCCTGTACATACCGCCTCATAAGAAGGATGTGCAATATGTCCTCCGGCATACCCTGCCTCAACGGAAAGCACCCCTTCTAATTCTTGAAAAATGGCTTCGGTACACCAAAAACACCCTCCACCAAAAGTGGCTAATGCTGTTTTTTTTGATGCTGTCATAATGGTCTTTTTTTGTGTTGCTGCAATATTAATAGAAATGACACTAATAAGCAGTATTACTATCCAATTATTTTTTCTCATTGTACTTTAACAATTTAAATTAAGGCTTTACTATTTTTATTCAAATTTATTAGTCGTATTTTTGTCGCTATGATTACAAACGACCAATTAAAAGATATTCAAAGCCGGGTGACAAAGTTAGCAAGCTATTTGAATATTGAACAAAAACGCATTGAAATAACTAATGAAGAGGAACAGGTAGCTGATCCTAATTTTTGGAATGATTCCAAAAAAGCGGAACTGGCTATGCGCAATTTACGTTCAAAAAAAAAATGGGTCGATGACTTTGAAAAAGTGATACAACTCAACGAAGATTTAAAAGTGTTTTACGATTTTTATAAAGAAAAAGAGGCTACCGAAGAAGAGGTACAAGAACAATTTGATAAAACCTTGGCCTTCTTAGAAAGTATAGAATTTAAAAATATGCTTTCAGCCGAAGGTGATGAAATGAGTGCCGTACTACAAATAACGGCAGGTGCCGGAGGAACAGAGAGTAATGATTGGGCAGAAATGTTATATAGAATGTACCTTATGTGGTCTCAAAAACAAGGCTATAAGGTAAAAGAGCTCAACCATCAAGCCGGTGATGTAACCGGAATTAAAACGGTAACCATAGAGATAGATGGCGAATATGCTTTTGGGTATCTTAAAGGTGAAAACGGAGTACATCGTCTTGTACGTATTTCTCCTTTTGACAGTAATGCAAAGCGCCATACCAGCTTTGCCTCGGTATATGTATATCCTTTGGCTGATGACAGCATTGAGATAAACATTAATCCGGCTGATGTATCTTGGGCTTTTGCGCGTTCGGGAGGTGCCGGAGGGCAAAACGTAAACAAAGTGGAAACCAAAGCCATTTTAACACACCATCCCACAGGCATTATGATCCACAATTCCGAAACCCGTTCGCAACTGGAGAATCGGGAAAAAGCTATGCAATTATTAAAATCGCAGTTGTATGAAATTGAGCTGCAAAAAAAATTAGCCAAGCGTGATGCTATCGAAGCCGAAAAGAAAAAAATTGAATGGGGTTCTCAAATCCGTAATTATGTTATGCATCCTTACAAACTGGTTAAAGACGTACGTAGTGGTTACGAAACCGGCAATGTAGATGCTGTAATGAACGGCGATTTAGATGCTTTTATCAAAGCCTATTTAATGATGAGTCATGACTAATTGATTTTTATTTATTGAAAAAAAACAAAATCAATTGTAGTTACAAATCTTTAGGATAACATAAAAAATATTTTTTTTGTGCCTCTAATAAAGCCGAAGATTTAAACTGTGTATCTACTTCTAGCCACTCCTTGACAGTGCCATCTTTTAGTAATACTTTTATAGGGCCAAACTCCGTATTATACGCTCTATTCTGTATACTTCCTTCAAAGAAAAAATACGGAAGACTCTTTTCATCTATACCTTCTAATGTCTTCATCTTATAGATAATCTTCTGCTTATAGTCCTCTGAAAATACCTGATCCGATAATTCTATCTTGGGGAGTTTCCGCTTAATAATCATCTGAGATAAGGAAGCTAACACATAATCCTGATGCGCTTGCCATTCCTTAATAGCTGCCCAAACATCGTAATCATCTAAGTCCGAAAACTGATCTAAAAAGCTTTTGGTATCGGTTTTATCAAATGTACTCCCTTCCAAAAAATAGTATAAATTTTTACTAGCAGAAATAGGTACTCCTTCTTGAATCAAAAAACGGGCACGCTGCAAAACACGTAATAACAACTGTTCCGCCAAAAGCCCTGTTTTATGAAAATACACCTGCCAATACATAAAACGCCTGGATAATAAAAATTTTTCTATGGAATAGACGCCTTTTTGTTCAATAACCAATTCATCATCGACCACATGTAGCATAGCAATTAATCGGTCGGAATTAATACTACCTTCAACCACACCGGTATAAAAACTATCCCTTTTCAGATAATCTAATCTATCCATATCCAATTGACTGGAAATTAACTGATATAAGAATTTACGCGGATATTTATTGGTGAAAATACGAATCGCAAGATCTAAAGCACCGTCAAAGACGTTATTAAGTGCTTTCATAAAAAAAAGAGACAAATCCTCATGGGTCATGCTATCCATAAAAAAATGTTCCAAAGCATGCGAAAAAGGGCCGTGACCCAAATCGTGTAATAAAATCGCCAAATAAAGTCCTTGTTCTTCCTCATCAGAGATAACAATATCTTTAGAGCGCAGGACTGCTACTGCTTTCTGCATCAAATACATACAACCTATAGCGTGATGAAAACGAGTATGATGAGCTCCGGGATACACCATATTCGATAAGCCCATTTGTGAAATCCTCCTCAGTCGTTGAAAATAAGGATGTTCAATAATATCAAAAATTAAAGTGTTCGGAATTGTAATAAATCCGTAAATTGGGTCGTTTAATATTTTTAGTTTGTTTGTTCTTGACACGTATTTTATTTTTTTACATTTTATTAACTAACGAACACGCTTAACTAATTACTAATCTAAAGCTAAACAAAGATACAAATATGAATCAAATACACATACTCTGGGTCGATGACGAGATTGATTTACTCAAACCACATATTCTATTTTTAGAAAAAAAGAATTATAAAGTAAGTACGTGTACCAATGGTGTTGATGCTTTAGATCTATTAGATTCCGAAAAATTTGATGTAATTTTTCTAGATGAAAACATGCCGGGTCTTAGCGGTTTGGAAACCTTGGTACAAATCAAAGAAAAAAGACGAAATCTTCCTATTATTATGATTACTAAAAGTGAGGAGGAAAATCTTATGGAAGAGGCTATTGGAAATCAAATTGCCGATTATTTGATTAAACCTCTTAATCCCAATCAAATATTATTAAGCCTTAAAAAGAACTTAGACCACTCTCGATTAGTATCGGAACAAATGACCTCTAACTATCAGCAAGAGTTCCGTAAAATTGCGATGGATATGGCTATGGTTAATTCGTACGAAGATTGGATTGTGTTTTACAAAAAATTAATATACTGGGAACTACAATTAGAGCACATCAACGATGCCGGTATGTTAGAGATTTTACAAAGTCAAAAACAAGAAGCCAACGCTCAATTCTTTAGATTTATAAAAAAGAATTATAAAGAGCTTCTTTTTGATGATGATTTGCTCTTTTCACATCGCATGTTTCCAAAGGTTATCGCTCCTCTAGTAAAACAAAAACCTACCCTTTGGGTTGTGGTGGACAACCTTCGTTACGATCAATTCCGGATGATGGAATCCATTCTTAATCAATTCTATAAAAAACAGACAGAGCACGACTATTATAGCCTATTGCCCACGGCAACACAATATGCAAGAAATGCTATTTTTTCAGGAATGTTACCTTTAGAGATGGAACAAAAATTACCTGAATTTTGGCGTAATGATACGGACGAAGGAGGTAAAAACCTTTTTGAAAATGACTTTCTAACCCATCAAATTAACCAACTCGGTCTTAAGATTAAACACGAATATTACAAAATTACGAACCTGAATACCGGCAAACAACTTGCTGACAATTTCCAAGGAGTTAAAGGCAATGATCTTACGGTTGTAGTCGTAAATTTTGTAGATATGCTCTCTCATGCCAAGACCGAAATGGATGTCATTAAGGAACTCGCCGGGGATGACAAAGCGTATAGGTCTCTTACCCTCAGTTGGTTTAAGAACTCGCCTTTGCTCGATATCATTAAAAAAGCACGTGATATGGAGTTGCAATTAGTAATTACTACTGATCATGGCACTATAAACACACAACATCCCACTAAGATTATCGGGCCTAAAGACATCAGTTCAAATTTACGCTACAAGACCGGCAGAAGTCTTTCTTTTGAAGAAAAAGATGTCTATGCTATAGCCAATCCAAAAGAAATTGGATTACCTCAATCGGCCTTAAATGCTTCCTTTGTCTTTGCCAAAGAAGACTTATTTTTCGCCTATCCTAACAACTACAATCACTATGTAAAATATTACAAAAACACCTACCAACACGGCGGAATTTCTCTAGAAGAAATGATTATTCCTTGTGTAGTTTATACCCCTAAATAATCATTGCCCTATTTTTTTGGATATGGTAAAAAGTAAAAGATATTTTTTTGTTTAACTTTTTTAAGAAAAAGTAAGAAAAAACTACGTTTGGATAATGCTACAACTATACGCATAAAACAATTTTGTTTGTTCAAAAAGCAATCAAGAGCATTTAACCGGACACTTCGGTACAGATTTTCTTCCCCTCACTCAGAAAATCCACTCAGTGTCCTACGTAATCAAAGGCGTCTGAGTGTCTCAATGAAATCGAGATCGTTTAAAGTTCCTATTATAAATGGTAAAAGAATAATTCTTGCTTTAACTTTCTTAAAAAAATGCAAGAAAAAACTTGGTCTGAATGATTTTTAAACATGCTTTTTATATAAGTTTTACACCTTTAAAGTATCACCAACTCATAAAATAAAAATCAACTTTACTCAACTCCTTAGCGATCCGTTTCTTTCTTTTTGGAAGGATCAAATTTAACCATTTCACCATCCATATTAAACTCCCATATACCTTTTTTGATTCCCTGTTCATAGTTACCTCTGGCAAAGACTTCGCCCTTTTCATCGTAAATAACCGCCAGTCCATCCATAATTCCTTTCTTGTAAGTCAATTCTTCTACCAACTGTCCCTCATCACTAAAACGCTGACTCTTTCCATCTTTTTTTCCGTTTTTATAATGACTAATCTCGGTTGGTTTTCCCGATTTGTAATACACTATAAACTCTCCTTCCAATAATCCGTCCTTATAATTTTCCACGGATAAAATCGTCTTACCATCAGCAAAAAAATAGGTCCACTTCCCCACTCTTTTTTTACCGAGCATTTGCCCAATACTTTCACGTTTCCCTTTCGTAGAAAAATAGGTAAGCTGAACCGTATCAGTATCCTTTTTAAAAACTTTGGTTACCATCGGGTGTTTTTCTCCGGTAATGGGATAAAAATAAAAAGTACCAACCTCTTTGCCATGTTCAAAAGTACCGGTATATCTAAGATTACCGTTTTGATAGTTCTTCTTCCAAAGGCCATGGCGTTTCCCTTGACCATCAAATTGATTAGTTGCTGTTTGTGCCGATACGGAATGTATTAGTAAAACAGAAAACAATACATATACAATTCTATTTTTCATCTGTAATTTATTGATTAATCTTATGGTAAAAGGCATCAAAAATTATTTTAAACCATTCGGTATATATTTCCGGTCTATTGGCAATATCTTCTTTTACAGTATTTATAGGCATCCATTTATAATCGGCAACTTCTTCTGTATTGATAACAGGGTCGGCATTATAAGAACCTACTAATACATGATCGAGTTCATGTTCCGTCAAACCGTTATCAAAAGGCGCCTTATAAATAAACGAAAATTTCTCCTCTAAAGTACATGAAAAGCCCATTTCCTCCTTCAATCTACGAGTTCCGGCTTCTTCATTCCCTTCGCCCTCCCGTTGATGACTACAACAGGTGTTTGCCCATAACAGCGGCGAATGGTACTTACTCGCAGCGCGCTGTTGCAACAACAATTCTCCTTTATCATTAAAAACAAAAACCGAAAAAGCACGGTGTAACAAGGCTTTACGATGGGCTTCTATCTTTTCCATTAGCCCTAGGGCATTATCTTGTTTATCGACCAAAACTACGTATTCTGTTGCCATATCATCTAATTTACGGAAGCAAATGTACAAAAATGAGGCCATAATTATTTTTAAAGGACTCCTAAAATTTAAGTACAATAAATGTATCTTTGCGCCTTGGTTTTTTATAGTGTTTCACTATATGATTAGACAAGAAACTACATAACACAACATTTGATACGATAAGATTATTATGGGATTTATTGAGGAA
The DNA here is from genome assembly GCA_024763245.1 of Flavobacteriaceae bacterium. Classification (GTDB taxonomy): domain Bacteria; phylum Bacteroidota; class Bacteroidia; order Flavobacteriales; family Flavobacteriaceae; genus DQTL01. The sequence continues at coordinate 25,125 of JANTFW010000017.1, forward strand.
ATAGCACGAAGACGAACCTTTGGTATTGTATCACACCCCGATGCCGGTAAGACTACCTTAACCGAAAAACTCTTACTCTTTGGTGGCGCTATTCAAGAAGCAGGAGCCGTAAAAAACAATAAGATAAAAAAAGGAGCTACTTCCGATTTTATGGAGATCGAACGCCAAAGAGGGATCTCGGTTGCCACCTCAGTACTTGCCTTTATCTACAAAGACAAAAAAATAAATATTCTGGATACACCCGGGCATAAAGATTTTGCCGAAGACACCTTTAGAACACTCACCGCTGTCGATAGTGTTATTGTGGTGATTGATGTGGCCAAAGGGGTCGAAGAACAAACGGAAAAACTGGTAGAGGTATGCCGTATGCGTCAAATTCCCATTATTGTATTTATCAATAAATTAGACCGGGAGGGTAAGGATGCTTTTGACCTATTAGATGAGGTCGAACAAAAGCTCGGTTTACAGGTCGTTCCCCTTAGTTTCCCCATAGGTATGGGGTATGACTTTAAAGGGATTTATAACATCTGGGAACAGAAATTAAATATTTTTTCAGGTGATAATAAACAAAAAGTATCCGAGGGTATCGAATTCACCAACTTGGAAGATCCGGAGTTAGACCGATTAATGGGAAACACCACTGCCGACACGTTACGCGAAGAACTCGAATTAGTACGTGAAGTATATCCTTCTTTCGATCAAGAAGCCTATTTAAGTGGGACACAACAACCGGTATTTTTTGGTTCGGCTCTAAATAATTTTGGGGTAAAAGAACTCTTAGACTGTTTCGTAGAAATAGCCCCACCACCACTACCCAAAGCCAGCGACACACGACTTGTTCAACCGGACGAAAATAAACTGAGTGGCTTTGTCTTTAAGATTCATGCTAATATGGATCCAAACCATCGTAACCGCCTTGCTTTTGTCAAGATTGTATCCGGAACTTTTAAACGAAATGCAGCCTATACGCACGTACGTTTGGGTAAAAAGTTTAAATTCTCCAGTCCCAATACCTTTTTTGCCGAAAAGAAAGAAATTGTAGAAGAATCTTTTCCCGGTGATATTGTAGGATTACACGATACCGGTAATTTTAAAATTGGTGATACCCTTACAGAAGGGGAAATAATGAATTTTAAAGGAGTACCTAACTTCTCTCCGGAGCATTTCAGGTATATTAATAATGCCGACCCACTCAAATCAAAACAACTGTATAAAGGTATAGACCAATTGATGGACGAAGGGGTAGCACAATTATTTACCTTAGAAATAAATGGAAGAAAAATTATAGGTACGGTAGGTGCACTACAATATGAAGTAATTCAATACCGTTTGGAGCACGAATACGGAGCTAAATGTACCTACGAAAATATTCACGTACATAAAGCCTGTTGGGTCGATGCCGAGGATACTACAAATGATGAATACAAAGAATTTATCCGCATCAAACAACGCTTTTTAGCCCAAGATAAACAAGGTCAAATGGTCTTTCTTGCCGATTCTGCTTTTTCCATTCAAATGGCACAACAAAAATACCCTAGTGTCAAATTACATTTTACCAGTGAATTTTAAATCCTTTTGTTCTAGAAGTAATCTAGAGCATTTAACCGGCACTTCGGTACAAATTTTCTTCCCTTCACTCAGAAAATCCACTCAGTGTCCTACATTTTCTTATTTAAGTTGAATTACAGGTGGCTGAGTGATTTTACGAAGAATGAGTAAAATTATATCGAAGTCACCGTATATACTAACTACTTCCTTTTTAGTGAAAAGATTTGAAGCCTAGACCTTTTTGTTACTTTTTACGTCAATGGTAAAAAGTAAAAGAAAAATTCTTGGTTTAACTTTTAAAAATAAGAAAAAACTTTGTCTCAATAATCTTTCAAGTTCAAAAAGCAATGGTAAAAAGTAAAGAATTCTTTTGGTTTAACTTACAAACGTCCATCACTGGCTGTAACTCCCAACATTCCTTTTACATCATACAGCACGTAGGGCTTATGGGTTATCGCATCAAAATCAAAATCAGCGAAATCTTTATGGGCAACACTAAGCATAATCCCTTGATAATCTGTAGCTAGTTGTGTGTGTTCGCTTAGTAACGCTATTCCGTATTCTCTTTTAACCTCTTCATTAGAGGCCCAAGGATCATATACATCCACCTTTAGACCAAAACTTTGCAATTCCTGTATAACATCAATCACACGAGAGTTCCTAATGTCCGGACAATCCTCTTTAAAGGTAATTCCCATTACCAGCACCTTATTGTCTTTTACAGCTATACCTTTAGCAATCATTTTTTTAACCATCTCTTGTGCAACAAAAGGCCCCATACTATCATTTAAACGTCTTCCTGCTAAAATGATTTGTGGTGTATATCCTAACTGTTGTGCCTTTTCAGCCAAATAATAAGGGTCTACACCTATACAATGACCTCCTACTAAACCGGGTGTAAATTTGATAAAATTCCATTTGGTTGCGGCAGCCTCTAACACCTGATGTGTATCAATATCCATCAGATTAAATATTTTAGATAGTTCATTGACAAAGGCAATATTAATATCACGTTGTGAGTTTTCAATAACCTTGGCTGCTTCGGCCACCTTTATAGAGGCCGCCTTAAAAGTTCCGGCCACAATTACACTTTGGTACAATTGGTCTATTTGTTCGGCAATTTCAGGTGTAGAACCGGAGGTTACCTTTAATATTTTCTCTACCGTATGTTTCTTATCACCCGGATTGATACGTTCCGGCGAATACCCTACAAAAAAATCCCTATTAAAAATCAAATCCGAGCCTTGTTCTAAAATAGGCACACACTCCTCTTCTGTTGCCCCCGGATATACCGTAGATTCGTAGATAACGATATCGCCTTGTTTTAATACTTTACTAACGGTTTCACTGGCTTTATATAATGGGGTTAAATCGGGTTTCCGATTTTTATCAACAGGTGTAGGAACCGTTACAATAAATATAGTTGCCTTACGTATTTGCTCTAATTCCGTAGTACAAAAGAGCCCTTTTTGGGTACGTGTCAGCGACTTGTAATCGGGTTGTATCACCTGTTCTAAGCGATCATTTGATATCTCCAAGGTCATATCAAAATGAGCTTGTAATTGGGCTACCCTTTGGATGTTAATATCAAATCCTACAACCGGATACTTTTTGGCAAAGGCTACGGCTAAAGGAAGGCCTACATAACCCAATCCAATAATCGCTATCTGAGGTGTTTTCATCTGTCTGTTTTAAGAAAACAAAAGTAATAAAATATCTAAGAATAGTCCATGAAAAATTAAGGATTAAATGATATAGGTAGTCTTACATTTTAGAAGAAAAATGTTAAACCTCCAAGTGCTTGTTTATTTCAAAAAAACGTACATTTGTCACTCTAAAACAACTTTATACTATGGATAACGGATTATACGCAAAATTTAACACGACCAAAGGGAGTATTTTGGTAGCATTACACTTCGATAAAACACCGGGAACGGTCGGTAACTTTGTTGCCTTGGCAGAAGGGAATATGGAAAACAATAAAAAACCACAAGGCAATCCTTTTTATGACGGATTAAAATTTCATAGAGTCATTCAAGATTTTATGATTCAAGGAGGGTGTCCGCTAGGAACCGGTACCGGAGATCCCGGCTATAAATTTGATGATGAGTTCCACCCGGATTTAAAACACGACAAACCCGGAATTCTTTCTATGGCTAATTCGGGACCAGCCACTAATGGCAGCCAGTTTTTTATCACTCACGTAGCCACCCCTTGGTTAGACGGTAAACACACCGTCTTTGGAACAGTGGTAGAAGGTCAAGATGTGGTCGATGCCATTGCCCAAGATGATAGCATTGAATCTATTGAGATTTTACGTCAAGGCCCCGATGCCGAAAGTTTTAATGCTATTGAAGCTTTTAGAACCTTTGAGGGAGCACGTGAAGAACGAGAAGCGAGAGAAAAAGCTGCTACCGCTGAAGCGCTTAAAAAGCATATTGACGGCATGCAACAAACAGCTAGTGGCCTCTATTATCAAATTACCCAAAAAGGAACGGGTAAAAAACCACATAAAGGACAAAATGTATCCGTTCATTACACGGGAATGTTATTAGACGGAACTATATTTGACTCCTCTTACCAACGCAAAGAACCCATTACTTTTCCTATAGGAGTTGGTCATGTTATCCCGGGTTGGGACGAAGGTATCCTACTCTTAAACGAGGGCAGTAAAGCGCGTTTTGTGATTCCTTCAGACTTAGCCTATGGCAGTAGAGGAGCCGGTGGTGTTATACCACCTAATGCTACTCTTATTTTTGAAGTAGAATTGGTTAAGGTAGGGTAAAATACCTACTTACCGTAAAGAATACGATAGCTACCGATCTAGAGGTCCTTATCGTATTCTTTTTTTGTCAAGTTATAATTGTATATTTGATTGATGAAAACAGTATATATTGTTCGCCACGCCAAATCGTCTTGGGCATATCAAGGGATTCAGGATATAGATCGCCCTTTAAAAAAAAGAGGCATTTTAGACAGCCATCTTATGGCCGGTTTTTTGAGTCAAAAGTTGGATAAGCCGGATCTATTTGTGTCAAGTAGTGCCATACGTGCCCTACATACCGCTATGATTTTTACCGAGCATTTTAAATATCCCCTCACAAATCTCTATATCAAAAAATCTTTATACAGTTTTAGTGACGGCTATCTGGTTAAGACCATAATGGCTTTGGATGATGCTTTTGATACGGCAATCATCTTTAGTCACGATCACGGCATCAATACTTTTGTCAATAAGTATGGTAGTAAAACTATAGATCATGTACCCACTTGTGGGGTAATTGGCATTCGTTTTGAAACCGAGCATTGGAAAAGTATCAATAAAGACAAAACCATTAAAAAAGGGAAAACTATTTTATTTGAAACCCCTAAAAAACTCAAATCACAAGCAGAATAATAGTTTAGGATTAGAAATACTGCTTTAATCCTAATTTACAATGCAGTCTAAATGAATTTTAAGAATTTAGGTTTAAAAATGGTATCAAAATGAGTGTACACCTTTACAACCTGCCACCACATATCACTTATTCTTGTATTTTTGTACTATGAATCGTATCTATTCTCTTGATGAACTACATAGTGTTGCCCAAGAACTTATCGCGGCAAGTACCCCTAGAACATTTTTATTTTACGGTGCTATGGGTGTGGGTAAAACAACCCTAATTAAAGAACTGGCGAAAGTGTTGGGTGTAACCGATACGGTTAGTAGTCCTACTTTTGCCCTGGTCAATGAATACCGGACATTAGATAATATCCCCTTGTATCATTTTGATTTTTATAGAATTGAAAAAGAAGAAGAAGCCTACGATATAGGTATCGAGGAATATTTTGATAGTAATGCCTATTGTTTTGTCGAATGGCCTGATAAAATCAAAAATTTAGTACCTTTAGACGCCATTTCTGTTTACCTATCTGAATTACCGGATGGAAAAAGACAGATTCAACTGGAACACCTATGAGCCAAAAACCTAAAACACCTTTTAGCAAAAGTGAGCTTTTACCACAAGCTGAGATGCTGGAAATTGCCAAGCGCAAAGGAAAGTTAGTCATTGGAATCCCCAAAGAAACACACTTTCAAGAAAAAAGAGTCAGTTTAACTCCAGATGCCATAGCCTCATTAACGGCCAATGGTCATAATTTTATCGTAGAAACAGGAGCCGGAGAGGGCGCTAATTATAGCGATGCGGATTATTCGGAAGCCGGTGCAAAAATAGCCTACGATCGAAAGGAAGTTTTTGAATGTTCTACCGTACTAAAAGTGGAACCTCCATCACTCAAAGAAATAGAATTGATGAATCCTCAAACCGTTCTATTTTCTGCCCTACAACTCAAAACACAAAATAAAAAATATTTTGAAGCCCTTGCCAAAAAACGAATCACAGCACTAGCCTTTGACTATATTAAAGACGATCAAGGTTCTTTTCCTATTGTAAAGTCACTGAGTGAAATTGCCGGAATTGCCTCTATACATATCGCCTCAGAGTTAATGAGCAGTGCCCATCACGGTAATGGTCTTTTATTTGGAAACATCAATGGCGTACCCCCAACCAATGTTGTCATTTTAGGTGCCGGAAGTGTAGGAGAGTTTGCGGCGAGAACGGCCTTGGGTATGGGAGCTATTGTCAAAGTATTTGATAATTCTATTACCAAATTGCGACATTTACAACAAATATTAGGAACATCACTCTACACCTCTACCTTACAACCCAAGACTATCGAAAAATCCCTACGTCGTTGCGACGTGGCCATAGGTGCCCTACGAGGCAAACTTCGTTCGCCGGTAGTCGTTACCGAAACTATGGTAGAAAACATGAAAAACGGTGCTATTATTGTTGATGTCAGTATCGACAGAGGAGGCTGTTTTGAAACCAGCCAATTAACCAATCACAAAGAGCCTATCTTTAGCAAACACGGTATTATCCACTACTGTGTTCCCAACATTCCCTCACGCTATGC